>CAZVOS010000021.1:1682-12140 GCA_964628845.1 uncultured Bacteroidales bacterium
ATTTATTTTGCTCAATGGCAATCAAACGGCCTCCATTCTAATTCATTACATCCTCAGCACCTGGAAAGAAAGAAATATGTTTAAAGGTAATGAGTTCATTGTTAAAACCATAGTAACAACTGAATTACTTACTGAAATAGCCCATCATTATAATGTTGAAATTTTTGATGTCCTTACTGGCTTTAAATTTATTGCCGACATTATCAAACAAAATGAAGGACATAAAAAATTTATTGCTGGAGGTGAAGAAAGTTATGGCTATCTTATCAGCGATTTTGTGAGGGATAAAGATGCTGTTATATCCTGTTGTTTTATTGCTGAAGCTGCTGCATGGGCTGCCAATCAGGGAAAATCATTTTACGATATACTTATTGATATTTATATTAAATACGGATTTTATAAAGAACAACTAATTTCTATCACTAAAAAAGGCATTAAAGGCACTGAAGAAATTGCACAAATGATGGCAGATTACAGAAATGCCCCCCCACAAAGCATAAACAATTCTAAGGTTGTAAAACTAATTGATTATCAAAGCAGTATTGAACATGATTTTATTAATAACACATCAAAAACCATCTTATTACCCAAATCGAATGTTTTGCAATTCATCCTCGAAGATAAAACAAAAATTACAGTAAGACCTTCGGGAACAGAACCAAAAATTAAATTCTATTTCAGTGTAAAGGAAAAGCTTGACAATAAAGATAATTACCAGAAAGTAAATGCAAAAATAGGTGATAAGCTTAAATTGATTGTTAAGTCATTAAATTTGCAGTAAAAAAACCTTATATTTATTTTTATAATAAAAAAGAATATTAATTTTATTCTTTTAATTCTATTATAATAGCCAAATAAAATTTTCTATATGATTAAAAAAAAATTGTTTTTATTTCTATATTTAATTTTATACAGTATCAATTTTTGGGGACAAGTCATTCCACAGTGGCGGGTAGTTGATTGGCAAAGTTCAGGCAATCATTTTTTATTTCATCACATTACTGACAGCGTTAACATCATGGATTTCGGGGCTGTAGGCGATGGTATAAGCAATGACTATCAAGCCATTATGGATGCTGTAAATTCATTTAACGGCAATTCAGGCATGGTGTATTTTCCTATAGGTATATATAAAATTGAAAACAGTTTATTTTTACCTGACAGTATTATTCTTAAAGGAAACGGCGCCAACAATACAACGCTCAAATTTACAACTGGAGAAAATGAGCACTGTATCAATATTTCAGGAACTATAACCGACAGTATAACCACTGTAGTTGGAGGACATCAAAAAAACTCATTTCATTTGACCTTATCGGACAGCAGCTTTTTTATGGCAGGCGATATGGCAGAGCTTATCCAGGACGGCACACAACACATGACGTCAAGCTGGGCTATGAGCTGCCTGGGGCAGATTGTAAAAATTGATTCCGTTGTTGGATTTGATATTTTTTTGACTTCCGCATTAAGAATGGATTATCAAACAGCTCTCAATCCTAGAATCAGAAAGATTAATCCTAAAAAAGCTGTGGCCGTACAGTGTTTAAAGATTGATAATACCAATCCAACAACTTCCCAAACATCAAATATTTTTTTCAATTATGCAATCAATTGTGAAGTAAAAGGAGTTGAGAGTCATAAATGTAATTTTGCCCATATAGAAATAAATAAATCTACCAATTTAACAGTAAAGAACTCTTATATACATCATGGGCATAGCTATGGCGGTGGAGGTAAAGCTTATGGGGTGTGTATTCATGCCACTACTGGGGAGTGCCTTGTTGAAAATAATATTTTCGTGAATTTAAGACACTCTATGTTACTGCAATCGGGGGCTAATGGCAATGTTTTTACTTATAATTATTCCAGAGACCCTTACTGGACAGAAACATCATTACCTGCTAACAGTGCTGGTGATATTGTATTGCATGGCAATTATCCTTACGCCAATCTTTTCGAAGGTAATATTTGTCAGCATATTGTGATTGATGATTCGCATGGTAAAAACGGGCCTTTCAACACCTACTTCCGCAACAGGGCTGAACTATATGGTATTTTTATGAACAACGCCCCAGCTAGCGATAGTATTAACTTTGTAGGCAATGAAGTAACAAATACTACCATGTTGATGGGCTTATATATGCTCAACGGCAACGGGCATTTTCAATATGGAAATAATATCAAAGGAGCCATAACACCCTCAGGAACAAATAATCTGACTGACACCTCATACTTTTATAACAGCACACCTATCTTTTGGCTCACACAACTTAATTTTCCATTAATAGGGTTTCCAGTACCCTACAATTCTCTTATTAACCCTGCAAAAACCAGATATAATTCCGGTACTGATTTATCTTATTGCCTTGATACAACATATATTTCCACAATAAATAAACACCCTGAACATATAATGCCTTTTGAAATCATGAGTTATACATTTAATAGGAGCCATGGAACTTTTGAAGTTACTGTAAATTTTAACATTGAGAATACAGTAGAATTATTATTATATAATACACTTGGTGTGCTTTTTTATAAGCAAAATTATAGGCCTTTTATAGGGCTTAATAAAATTTCAATACCTGTTCAAAAAAACCTCAGACGTGATATTATTTTTATTACTTTTATTCAATCGAATTTTCTTAAAACACTGAAAGCAATTAATTTGTAACTTAGATATAATCATTTCAAACATGAATAACATTTTAAAGCCAATCTTATTTTCTTTTCTAATTATATTGTTAAGCAACAATATTATAAAATCCCAAAACAAATACTGGGTATTTTTTACAGACAAGCATGATGTTACATTTGACCCTTATTCATATTTTGATGACAAAGCCATAGAAAGACGTCTTCAAAACAATATCAGTTTGTACGATTCAAGCGACTTTCCATTAAATGAGAATTATGTAAAAAGTGTTTTCTGTATGACTGATTCCATTATACAAGAAAGCCGCTGGTTTAATGCCCTTGCTGTATATGGAAGTTATGAACAATTAGAACAGATAAAGCATTTATCTTTTGTTAAAACAGTTGAACCCATTATCTCATATTGTGCAATGGCTTCTGAATCAGCAACAGAAGATTATTTCAGGATTGATGAGGATTTACTTAAAAAACAACTGAATCGCATGCAAGGCGATTACTTTGTCAAGAATAAAATCAATGGCAAAGGAATAAGAATAGCCGTTTTTGATGCAGGTTTTCCTTCGGTGAATACCCATGAGGCATTTGAGCATATAAGGGCAGCTAACAGGATAATAAAGACATGGGATTTTGTTAAAAAAAAGGAATATGTGTATGATTATTCATCACATGGCACCATGACTTTATCGTGTATTGCAGGCATTTATAAGGATATACCCATTGGTTTAGCCCCCGAAGCAGAGTTTTTGCTGGCACGTACCGAAATAAGTGCCCGAGAGCCCTTTTCGGAGGAGCAGAACTGGCTGGCCGCTGCCGAATGGGCTGATAAAAACGGGGTACATATTATAAGCAGCTCTTTGGGTTATGTACACCAAAGATATTTCCCAAAAGATATGAACGGCAAGAAGACTCTGGTAACAAGAGCAGCCAATATGGCAGCAAGCAAAGGCATACTTGTAATTAATTCTGCTGGTAACGAAGGAAACTCTGCATGGAAGATAATGGGAGCCCCTGCCGATGCCGATAGCGTACTCTCTATTGGTGGCTACGACCCCGACTTGGATTATCACATCTCATTTTCATCGTTTGGCCCTACTGCCGATAAAAGATTAAAGCCCAATGTGTGTGCTTATGGAACAGCTTTCGTTGCTGATAAAAGTTCTTTTACAACTGCCGATGGCACTTCTTTTTCGTGCCCGCTGGTGGCTGGTTTTGCCGCTTGTGCATGGCAAACAAACAGGAATTTGTCCAATATGCAAGTTTTTAAGGAAATAGAAAAATCTGCCGACCTTTACCCCTATTTCGATTATGCCCATGGTTATGGCATCCCTCAAGCCAGTTATTTCACAAACGATAAAAAACAAATTAAAGAAGAATCATTCAATATAAATATCATAGAAAACACATTGGAAATTACCATTAATAACTTCGTTGAATCTGCGGATATGCTTGACGAAAACTACAAAGAAGAACTTCTGTTCTACAACATACAAAAACCCGATGGTACTTTAAGCAAATATTACGTCATTTCTGTCTATTCCGAAAAACCTTTTAAAATCGATTTAGAGACAATTGAAAAAGGGTATAAAATTAATTTTTTTTATAAGGGCTATTTCAAATCACATCAAAACTAATTTATCATGAAAAAAAGTTTAATTATAATAATTTGTCTTACATACAGTATCTTAACAATAGCACAGACTGTATTGCTTGAACAAGATGTGTATAAAGATACTGTTGAAAGAAAAGTGGGGCCTAACCTTCGCCATTACCACCATACCTATTTTACTTTTGGTTTTATGGCCAATCAATCTGATAAGGGAGCAGATATTAAATTCGGCAACTCCAACTTTTTTGACTTTGGCTATAGGTATAAACTAAAAATCTGTAATCATTATGCTATTGGTACAGATTTTAATATGGGGTTTTATGGTTACAATTTGAAACAGACAAATTACAAAATACTTCCCGATACACTGCTCAATGACAAAGAAAACTTAAGCTTCAGCAATCTCTCCCTTGGCTTATATAATAGAATTAATTTCGGAAGAAGAGGGAACTATGTAGGTAATTTTTTAGATTTAGGTGCTTACGGACTTTTCAACTATTCTTTTGTGCATTTCACAAAAAATATCATGGCTGATAAAAGTATTGTTGAACAGCGCACCAGAAAAGTGGGTTATTATAATATGCTGGGATGGGGTGTAAGTGCCCGGCTTGGTTTTAACAGATATATTATCTTTGCCCAATACCGCATGAGCGATTATTTCAAAGCCAATTATAACTATCCCGAATTATCACGATTATCTGTTGGTTTTCAGATTGGCTTCTATTAATAATTTAAAATATTTTTTGTTGAAATAGTATTTTATTCTAAATTTGTGCTTATTATTTTTATTAACTAAAAAAATTAATTATGAAAAAATTATTTACCTTATTATTTGCACTTTCCTTTGTAGCTTTCACTTTCGGGCAAGCTATTCCTAACTACGAATTTGAAACATGGTCGGGAGGTAAACCTACAAGTTGGGATGCCCCCAATATAAATTTGGGTTTAACCACCATAACAACAGTAACTGAAGAAACCGCCAACGCTCACAGTGGGAGTAAATCTGTAAAAATTGAAAGCAAGTCTTCAATGTTAGGCACTATTCCTGGCTTTATCACATTAGGTGTATTTGACCTAGCTACACAATCTATCTCCGGTGGTATTCCTTTTCCTCACCGTCCCGATAAATTAAAAGGTTATTACAAATCACAACCAGCCACAAACGACCAGAGTTTTTTTGGTATTGGCTTATCTAAAATTGTTGGTGGCAACCGCGACACTATAGGACAGGGTTTGCTCCTTATACCTACTGCTGCAAACACATGGACACCTTTCGAAGTAGATATCACTTGGGACACTCCAGACGTACCAGACAGCGTTAATATCATCATTTCATGCTCAAATCTTACAGGAACCGCTGTTGTAGGAAGCTTATTATGGGTGGATAGCATCTATTTTGAGTTCACTCCAGTAGGCATAGAAAATAATACAAATATTCCTTTCACTGTTTCAAATTGTTATCCCAATCCTGCATCTGATATTTCAAACATCAATTTTGTTGCTCCTGAAAAAAGCGTTTATAATTTCCGTATTATCAATTTAATTGGTGTTGAAGTTTATTCAGAAAAAATAAATGCCAATTTTGGTGTTAATTTCCATAGCTTTTCAACAGCTTCATTAGCTCCCGGTATATACATGGTTAATTTATCCAATGGCATTAACAATCAGACCAAATCGCTTGTTATAAAATAGAAAATTTTTTATTAAATAAAAGTCCTCATAAAATATTGTGAGGACTTTTTTTTTAATTTTATTTTTTTTAATTTTACCCTCACTAATCTTATAAACCTTTTTAAAATGAAAAAATTACTAGTTTTTGCAGTTCCACTTGTTTTATTAAGTTATTTTTCCGGTTATTCACAGCCATGTACACCAGGTGCCTATACCGATGCAGGTATATATCCCGACAGTATACCCGGGATACCTACGGCTTATGTAAATACACCTTATAATACAGTCATTACTGTTGTAGTACCTACTGACACTATCATGTTTGGCTCACCTCTAACTATTGATTCTATTGGTGTGGTTTCTGTAACTGGTTTACCTGCTGGATTTACCTATAACTCTAATCCTACTAACGGTTATATATCAGGAGGCACATCCGGCTGTGTGGCTATTACAGGTACAGCCACTTCTGGTCAGATTGGAAGCTACCCACTTACTATCACGCTCGAAAGCTGGGTAAATGCCATTCCACAAGGTTTTATTGATGTAAAACAGGGATATTATACATTAGTAATAGCTGAGGTTGTTGGAAGTTCCGAAATAAATATTGAACAGCCAGAGATAGTACTGTATCCCAACCCCTTTAACAAGCTTACTAACTTAAATTTTGTTGCATCAACAGAAGAAGACGCTGTTATTCATATTTTCAATAATATCGGGCAATTGGTTTACACCGAAAACCTTACTGTTTATAAAGGCAACAACAAGCACATCATAAAACTCAACCTGAATAGTGGACGTTATTATTATTCAATTATTGGAAACAACATTAAGATGAGTGGTAAAATGAGTATCGAGGACTGATGGTTTTTTCTGTAACTATTTTAGGAAGCAGTTCAGCTATTCCTACACAAAACAGAAATCCCAGCGCACAAGTACTTCAACATCACAACAATTTATATTTGATTGATTGCGGTGAAGGTACCCAAATGCAAATGAGACGTTTTAATATTAAGACAAACCATATCAATCACATTTTTATAAGCCACCTGCATGGCGACCATTATCTCGGTTTAATGGGCCTATTGTCTTCCTACCACTTGATGGGCAGAAAAAAAGACTTACATATATATGCCCCCCCCGAACTGGAAGAAATTATCACTATTCAAAAGAAATCAGCCAATACTGATTTTAGTTTTAAAGTCATCTTTCATAATTTGAGTCATGCAAATAAAAAACTATTGTATGAAGATGACAAAATATCTGTTTCTGCCATTGCACTTAAACACCGCATACCCACATTTGGCTTTATTTTCTCAGAAAAGAACAAAGAAATTAAAATTTACAAAGAAGCCATATGTGCATACAATTTAAGTATTGAAGACATAAAAAATATTAAAAACGGAAATGCTTATTATGATAAGCAAGGTAGAATAGTACATCAAGGTTTGCTGTGCAAACCCCTTGAAGGAGCAAAGACCTATGCATATATTTCGGATACCATTTATGATGAGAGCATTATTAAAAAAATAAAGGATGTTGATTTGTTGTATCACGAAGCTACTTTTGCTGATGAACTAAAGGATATTGCCACAGAAAAATTTCACTCTACAGCCAGGCAAGCCGCAACAATAGCATTAAAAGCCAAAGTTAAAAAGTTACTTATCGGGCATTTTTCGGCCAGATATAAAACTGTTGAACCCTTATTGGCAGAAGCCCGCAGTGTTTTCCCAAATACTTATAGTGCTGAAGAAGGGATAAACTATATTATATAAATATTTTATTTAATATATTTTATTAAGTTTGTATTATTTTATTATATAATCCCTGTAATCTTTCTTTTAACAAATACCTTTAAATCATGAAGAAAAAAGTATTAATACTTCTAATAATAATTTCTTTATCCCTCAATTTTAAAGTATTGAAATCACAAACCCATATCAGCGATTTTAAGACGCCTGTAAAAACACTATTTACAGCAGATGGTACAACCGCCATTACCTATCAACCCAAAAATGATGATATTTTCTTCTGGGATATAGAAAGCAGGCAGAAATACCATAACATTTCTACCCAATGGATTGAAAAATGTGTTTTAAGTGAAGATAAAAAAACGCTCATGGCATTAACAAGATGGAGTGATGATGACTTGTTCTATTTCGATGTAGAAACAGGCTCACAGAAAGAAAAAATTCCTTTTTACAACAGAAAATGTAATTGGTTTCATAAAGATATTGCTGTGGGTATTCATTTTTATGATTACAATGATGAAACCCTGCTTGAGGCTATTCATATAGAAAATAAAACCATTTGGGAATATGTGATTGAAAAAGATAAAAATGTCACCATTAATCATATTATTTACTTACCAAAGAGTGAGTTATTTATTTACGAGCATGTTAAAAATTACAAAAGCACCTATTACAAATTACCCTATATGTCAGCAAAACCTCAAAAATTAAAGTTGAAAGATATATATGGCCCCATATACTCCAATATAAAGGAAACACAGATTGTTTTTTCAAATGGCACTTTATACGACTTAACAACAGATAAAATTATTTTCAGTAATAAAACTGTATTTGACAAAGCCCAGGAAATTATTTTTTTTGACGATGACAATAAAATCCTCATTTTCAACAGAGCTGGCACTCAGACTATTGTTGACAGCAAAACAGGAGAAGTTATCAGCACTTATACACTTAAAAAAGTTGAAGGGTTAGGTATTTTTGAATTTTCAGGTTGTGATCCTGCACATAAAATGCTTGCCTATACCATTCCTGACAATACCGTTCACATTGTTAATATGGAAACAGGAAGCTTTATATCAGAATTTTTAAAAGGAGACATGCTGGCCAATCCTTATGCACGAAAGAACAAGACAGCCATAACAAATAATAATACTTTCGACTGGTCTAAATATCTTACCAATAGCATTAATATCCCCGATCTGATACCCATTTTTAATAACAATTATTTTTCTGATGCCGACTTTCAGGAACTGGTCTACAAACACAAGTTCATACCCGACCTTGAATGGGCGTCTAATCACTACAGCAGCCCCGACAACTTATTACAGATTATCACTTCAAAGGGTTCTCCGTATCTGAATTATATACAAGTTAATATTAAAAAAATTGACAACCTTGATTTTATGGGCATCAATAAAGAGATGACTTACGATGATTTAGAAAACAAATTTGGCCCCACCTATAAGGGCAACTGGATGACAGGTATTTCAGAAGAAAAATATACATTTGACATCATGTTTACCTGTGGCAGCAAGGATGCAAATAACTCAAGACTGACCTTAAGTTTTAATTTTGATGCAGCGGGTAAAACGATGAATAGTATAAACCTTTTCCCTTATGTCAGCGATAATTTTTATGGTTCAAAAGATATAAGAATTATTAATTCTGGCTGCCTCAGTGGCAATTGCAAAAACGGTAATGGCACATACCAATGGATTAGCGGGCACCGCTTTATTGGCAGCTTTAATGATAAGGGTGCTTTTATGGGAGAAGTTTACAGAACAGAATTTTCATCAAGCCCCCTATCTACCCTTAAAGAGGTTACTCATAAAGATTATTTTCCCGAATATCTCGAAAATTACAAAAAAGCCATTGAAAGTTACAATTTCTGGGTTCTGGAAAGGAATAAAGATGTCATTAACATTATCCGAAACCGCGATAATGCCGATGCTTTTGAAAAAGATATTAAAACACACCATGAATATTGCCTTGAATACCTGAATAAAGCACAGAATTGGATTCATGAAGCTGATAATTACCTTGGTTCTTTTAAGTTAGATTGCACTAAGGCACAAAGTATTCTTGCCGGTTTATACAATATAATGGACGACATGCTTAAAATTGAAAACAGCACCATGTATTCTACTGTAAAAACTAAAGTCGGAAATGTTGAAAAATATGAAGATGCACTTAAAGATTTAGATGTATTAATTAAAAGACTTACTTTTGGTGACTTAAATCAACGACTGATTGACTGCGGGTATGGACATTAAATTAATACTAAAAGAATTATATTTGTTTTTACGCTACGTTTAAGATTTAAAAGAACAGTGAAAAAATTACATAAAATATTAATGATTTCTCTTTTACTGCTGTTTCATTTTGCTTATGCAGGAACAGGAACAGCTAAGGATGAGACTCTATTTATCATTGTTCTCATTACTTTTTTGCTTGTAATCTTGGCTATTCTTTATTCTTTGAGTCTCTTAAAAAACTTTTATAAAAGATATAAAGAAAAGAAGTTACATCAAGCAGAAATTGAAAATATACATATCAATTCACCAGATACACACAGCACAACAGAAAATCCTGTCACAATGGAAGACAGCATCAATAATGAAAAGGAAAGTCAATAAAACAAAGTTTATTTTGAAAAGTAAAGTCGGGTAATAAAAATGCCCCCTTTGTCAGGGTCGCCACAATCGCTTTCCACACCACTGGTAACAAAAACCAATCTCCAACCTTCCTTGGCTAATGAATTAATTTTTGAAGAAATGA
>CAZVOS010000022.1:0-11697 GCA_964628845.1 uncultured Bacteroidales bacterium
AAGAAGGATTCAGAAACAATGTATCTGTAGTTGCACCTGTAATGATGTAACGGGTTTCTCTGTTGTCTGAGGCAATTCTTGAAGCACAAATAGTGATTGTATATTTTTTTTGAGGTTTGAGGTTTCTAAAAATGACTCCACCGGTAGGTTCTATTTTATTGTTGAACAAGACGATGTTTCCAAAAAAGCTATCACCGGTTGCAGAGGGCGGAAAGCCAATAGAAGAATCCGGGGTTTGAGTACCGGTGGTATTAATGGTGTTAAAAGGGTCGTTAACAGATATGCTTATACCTGTAGGATGTCCTTGTGAGTTTAGAAGGTTCGTAATCTGCCCGTTAGTTACGTTAGTAATGTTATTCCATGGAAGAGGCGATACTACGCTGCCCATATCAATAAGAACAGTATCCAATTGAGCTATGACACAATTAGTGCAAAGAAAGAACAGCGAGAATGAACAGGCGAAAGAATTAAAAAATTTCATAATATACATATTAGTTCAGTTCGATGAGTTTATTTTTGAGGGCAAACTTAACCATTTCCACGGTACTTTTAAATCCCAGTTTTTGCATGATGTGTGTTTTGTGCGATTCCACAGTACGTATGCTTATAAAAAGTTTATCTGCAATTTCCTGATTAGTAAAGCCCTGAGCATATAATTCAATAATCTGTACTTCTCTTTTCGACAGACAGTTTATACAGGGCGTGTTTTCATCTTCATATTTACGGCGGCTACGCATGCTGTTAACAATAACAGAAGCAATTTCGGGATGGAAATAAGAACGACCTTCATACACTTCGCAAATGGCTTTTATCATCTCATCTTTAGATGTGCTTTTAGGCAAATACCCACTGGCTCCTGCATCAACAGCACTAATGACTGACTCTTCAGAACTGAGCATCGAAAGAATAATGACCTTAGTTTTAGAGAAGATTTTTAAAAGTTCTTTTGTCAGTTCAATTCCCGATTTTCGATTTAGTGAGATATCCATAAGTACGATATCAGGAACAGCTTTACTAAATGCAGCTATATCGATTTGCCCATCAGATTCTCCCACAATTATAAGGTCGGTTTCTTCTTTAAATAACGCTTTTAGTCCATCTCTCACAATAAGATGGTCATCAATAATGAATACTTTGATTTTATGTTTCATTTTTAAATTTTGGTATTTTTATCCTGATAACAGTACCTTCAACAGGCGTACTTTGGATAATTAGCTTTCCATCAAGAATTTCTGTCCTTTCCTTAATAGAATACAAGCCATGTCCCTTTTCATATATTGAAGGGGTGTAAAGAAACCCTTTGCCATTATCCTCTATAATAAGCATGTAGAATACTGGAAACTCAATAAGATGTACACTGATAAGTGAAGCTTCTGCATGTTTTAGGGCATTGTTTAATGTTTCTTGTACGATGCGGTAAAGGTAAGTACTTTGTTTCTCATTGAAACTGTTGAGTTGTCCATCTGTTTCGAAGATAATTGTTTTTCCTGTTTGTTTTTGCAATTTCTGACAAAGGTTTTTAACCGCCAATAACAAACCCAGTTCATTCAGAATAGCGGGCATAAGGTTAAACGACATCTGTCGTACTTCTTCTATGGTATTTGCTATGGTGATTTCTAATTCTTTAAGTTCATTTTTAAGTGTATCTGTATTTGCATTCTGAAGCGATTCCAGCTTGTATTTAAGAGCAACAAGCGATTGTCCGAGCCCATCATGAAGTTCGAAAGAGAGCCGTTTACGCTCTGTCTCCTGTCCATCCAGCATCGCTGACACTTGCTTAAGCTGCTCTATATGCAGCAGCTCCTTTTTTTCTTTGAGCTGTGCCGACATATAATTAAATGTGTTAAGCAATTCATTTATTTCATCATTGTCGCTTTTCATTTCAATTATTGGAAAATCACCTTGACTTACTTTAAGGGCAGCTTCCTTAACCTTTACCAATGGGGCAGCCAGTTTAAGAGATAAAAACAAAGCCACAAAAAACACCACTACAATTAAAAGGATGCTTAGAAATAAAAGTTGATTTCTCAAACTAATGATAGGGCTCATCACTTCTTTTAGGTCTATTTCGGAAAGCAGTATCCACTTAAGTCCTTCGGTGTTTAGTGCACAGAATGAGCTTAATACCATGATATTCCGATAATCTTCTGTGATAATGGTCCCTTCGTTTTGTTCAAATGCTTTAAAAGTGGCTTCTGTTTCAACCTTCATTTCCATCACAGATTGTAGATTGAACCTCGATGTGCTTCGCATATACCAATCGGCACCTACTAAATACGATTCTCCACTTTCGCCAAAACCTATATTGTTAATGCTTTCGAGCATAATATGGTTGATGATATCCGGATTAATCTCAAGAGATATAAAACCATTTTTTTTATTATTGTCATAAACAGCACATGATATTATTAAAGATAATGAATCAATTCCTGGTGCAGAAAAATCTGTAATAAATGGTGTATGTTCTTGTAATATTTTATTTGTAAGTGCTTTAATCTTTTCGTTTATGTAGGTACTGTCAGTAATTATCTCAATTTGACTTTGTTTCTGAATAAGAGTTCTTTCAAAATTGCAAAATATTAAACTTTTAAAATAATCGGAACTGTATATATAGTTAAAAATATAGCTTTCTTCAGGCAGACCTTGCTGTTGGCTCAAATGAGTAATGATGTTTTTTATGTCGGAAGAACGGGATAACAATAAGACATCTCTTTTTCTGTCGTCAAAAAATGCTTCAATTTTTCCTTTTTTAAGGTTTCTTATGGCTTTTAACTGTTCGAAAGACCTTTCTAGTATGGCCTTACGCGATTGATAATAGGTTATAAAAGAAACACTGCTGATAGAAACAACACCAATAATTACAAAATATAAAATCAGCCGTTCAGATATTTTGATTTTTTTCAAGATTAATATTTTGTATGGGCATTCAGTTTAATGCACTATAATTCTTTCTTTTCGGACCAGATGCCCGTCTAATTTAATCTCTAATATATAAACAGATGCAGCTAAGTTGAGATGAACCTCATGCGAGAAGCTGTTATTAAAGAGAGCCGTTTCTTTGTAATAAATTCTTTTTCCGAGAATATTATTAATGGAAATCGCAAGAGTTCTGTCTTCGGGAGATATTAATTCGATATTGAATACGCCATTATTGGGATTTGGGTATAGCTTAAAGTCGGCAAGGTAAATACCATCATTTATACCAATGTTATATGGCTGATAGAAGACAGAGTCTGAAATGTTTTCACATCCTTCGTTGGTATTGGCTTTGAGTTTATAGTATCCTGATGCAAATATATGACAATTTTGCCCTGTTACTCCGTTTATTGCAGTGCCATTGTGATACCATTGCAGATTAAATCCTGCCAGTAATGTTCTTAGTGTATCGCCCTGCCTCCAGAATGTGGGCTTAGGTGGTTTGTTGAAAATACTGATGAATAACGTATCTGATTGTGCCTCACAGCCGTTTACACTGTCGGTAATAACCACAACGTATTTGCCACTAACAGATACATACATTTCCTGTTCGGTAGCTCCCATAAGCATTATAGTGTCGTTGTACCATTGCAGATTTCCAGCAGCAGTAGTGCTTATGAGTATGGAATCTCCCATACAAGCAGAATCAGATGGGATTGCTTGGGCAACAGGTGTGGGGGGAGAGGCAAATACAGTTACAGTTACCGTGTCGTTATAGGTAAAAACGGGCTTTTCAATAACTATACTGATGGCATTGCTGCCTGAGGTGAGCGTGATGTTGTTGGTATTACCCATAATTTGGAATGTGGCACAGTTGTCGTCGGGTGCCTCAATGCCTGTGTCTTCGTCCCATACTTCTATCAGATAGCTCTGATTATGGTTTATTTGGACATTGGGAAGGGTAAAACTAACAGGGGGATTGGTGTTGCCTACTGCAGCCGACTGATAGATGGCTGTTTCGTTAAGGTCTTTTACTTTGATATATAAGTCAGGTTTACCACTGTAATCGGTGCAACTGGTGGATGTTACAGTAATCGATTTTAAGTAACGGAAGGGAAGGGTGTCAATGACCGTCTGGCAGGTAACCTGATATGTGCCAGGTGAATGGTAAGAAGCATTGGGAGGTGTTTCGAGTGTGGAGGTAGTGCCATTGCCAAAATCCCATTCATAAGAGAAACCCGGTTTGCCATTGCTGGGCAAATTGGTTTCGAAGTTGGCGGTTACATGTCCGCATCCTGTAGTATTATAGCCCGTAAAACTCGCATTGCCAGCTCCACCAGGCAAAATACTTATCGGTAAAACAAAAGAATCATCCGAAGTCTGGTTACCTATTACTGTGTTTACATAAGCTCTTACAAATACAACCATGCTGTATTGCCCCGGAAATACAGGTGTGCCGCATATCTTGGCACAGCCATGCTCTGTAGTGGGTGGGTTTTGTGAAGGAAAAAAAGTATTGTTGGCAGAACTAGACTGAAAACTTAATCCAAAAGGCAATCCTGAAACACTAAGTACTTCAAGTTTAGTAAGCGTTACATCGGTTCCTGTAGAGTGCGTAAATTCAGCAGGTAAGTAAAAGTTGACATCAGTGTCGTAATATTGACCAACCATACCAGCAGGAAGTGTATCAGGTGTAAGACCCGGAGCAGCAGGAGATATGGTAAAATTCATATTGGTGATACATCCCGGACACTGGGCTTCCGTTTTAAAAATAAACAAAAATATTAAATACAAAGTAAGTATAAGCTTTAGTTTATTCATAATTCTTATTAAAATTATTTTTTTGCAAATTTATAGAATTTATTAATATGAACTCTGTCCTTAATAAAAACTAGGTTAACCTTTCAATATTATTAACACCTTGCAGTTTTTTTAATTTTTTGATAAGTTCATCGAGGTGTTTTTTGTCATTTACATAAAGCATGATGCGTCCATCAAAACCACCTTCGCTGGTATCAAAATTTAAGGAATGAATATTCACATTCAATTCTTTTGATATCACCGAAGTAACATTATTTACAATACCAACAGTATCAAAACCTGTCATATGAATGCCTGAGAGGAATTGACCTGCTTTATTATTGGTCCAGCGTGCTTTTATAATTCTGTAAGCATATTTCGAATGCAGGTTTTCTGCATTAGGACAATTGGTTCTGTGTACTTTAATGCCTTTCTCTAATTGGTTTATAAATCCAAAAACGCTGTCGCCGGGAATGGGATTACAACAAGGAGCCAAAGCATAATCAAGAACTTCCATCTTGTCACCAAAAACTAAAATACTTTCTTCTTTTTTAAGGGGTTGCTCTTCTATATTTTCAGTTTTTTTGCGGATACGTAAAATGCGTTTGAAAAAATTGTTTTTTTCTTTTTCAGCAAATTCTTTAATGCCCGACATGGATATTTTGGCCGAAGCAATACTGATGAATAATTCCTGGGCACTTTTCAGATTAAAATAACCCACCATCTTATGTATTCTTTCATGACTTGCAGTCATGTTAAGGTTGTTGAGCTTGCGTGCCAGTATTTCTTTACCTTCATCTGCAATTCTTTTCTTTTCTTCGTTTAGTGCAGCTTTAATGCGTTGTTTGGCTTTAGCGGTGATTACGTTTTGCAGCCAGTCAACTTTAGGTGCCTGTTTCGATGATGTAATTATTTCTACCTGGTCGCCACTATGCAGTTTGTGATATATTGGTACAAGACGGTTGTTTACTTTGGCACTGATACATTTATCACCTACTTTCGAATGTATGCTGTATGCAAAATCAAGAACTGTGGCGTCAACAGGCAAACTTTTAAGCTCACCCTTAGGTGTAAAAACATAAATTTCTTCTTTAACAAGGGTATCCTGTACTTTTTCGAGTATTTCCATAGCGTTTTCATCATCGCTGTGGAGTATATCCCTTACTTTATTTAGCCAGTCCTCAATACGGCTTTCTTTGGTGGCTTCGCTGGCCTTGTATTTCCAGTGAGCCGCATAACCCTTTTCAGCTATTTCGTTCATACGCGATGTCCTTATCTGTACTTCTACCCATACAGCTTTTTGTGTGACAGGGTTCTTATACATCACTGTGGTATGTAAAGATTCATATCCATTTGCCTTGGGTATGCTGAGCCAATCCCTGAACCTATCCTGATTCGGCTGGTATAAAGTATATATGGCGGCAAGCATGGCAAAACAATCACGCATCTCATCTGCCATATTAGGAGTATCAGTAATAATACGTATGGCAAATAAATCATAAACCTCTTCGAAGGGTATTTTCTTTTTCTGCATCTTATCGTATATAGACTTAATAGACTTAAGCCGATAATACACCTTATGCAAAATACCAGTATTTTTTAAGGGCTCTCTTATGCTTTCAATAAAGTTCGTTATTAAAATTTCCCTTTCTTTTTCAGTGGCTTCAATTTTTTCTTTAATGCTGTTGTAAATCTCTGGTTCTGTATATCGCATTGCTATATCTTCCATCTCACTTTTGATGTTGTAAAAACCTAAGCGATGCGCCAGTGGTGCAAAAAGAAAAGTGGTTTCGTAGGATACACGTAATTGCTTTTCATGGGACAGCCCTTCTAATGTACGCATATTGTGTAAACGGTCAGCCAGCTTGATTAAAATTACACGCACATCATCCGACAGCGTAAGCAGCATCTTTTTGTAATTCTCTGCCTGTAAACTGCCTGTGTTTTTATCAAAAATACCTGATAATTTGGTAAGTCCATCAACAATACGGGCCACCTTTTCACCAAAAAGCTCTCTGATATCTGATAAGCGGTATTCAGTATCCTCGACAACATCGTGCAGAAGGGCACATACAACCGATGTCCCACCCAGCCCTATCTCTCTAACAGATATCTGGGCTACGGCTATGGGATGATAGATGTAGGGTTCTCCTGTTTTACGCCTCATGTCTTTATGTGCTTCTAAGGCCAAATTAAATGCCTTCCGTATCATGATGCGGTCATCATTATCAATATTCGGCCTGCATAATTCAAGTAATGACTTATACCTTTTGCGTATCTCTTTTTTTTCTAATTCAGTGTCAATAATGTACATATATAATTTAAAATATTTTTAATAATATTTTGGAAAACCCGATAAATGCTAAAAAAAACACATACAAAAATAAGAAAAAAAAATTACATCATATATAGAATAGTTTTTTTGTTTAATTTTGTTAACTCAAATATTAAATTCAAATTATTTTTTTTATGAAAAAATTAACAACACTTTTCGTTTTATTTTTTACTGTCATGTTTGGTTTTTCTCAAACAGTAGTTTTTCAGGAAGGTTTCGAAACATTACCCTTGTCAGTTACTTCAAGTGGTAACCCTGGCTGGAGCAGGTCGAATAAGTTTGCCAAAACAGGTGTTTATTCCGATTCGAGCCGTGTGGTGCAAAGTGATTCTTCATACCTGACTACAGCCACTTTTAGTACTACTGGCAACAGTTATGTGGTACTTGAATTTGCACATATCTGTAAAATCGATTTTTTCGATAAAGCAGAAATTGAAGTGTCTGTAGATAACGGAATTATCTGGACAAAACTGACTGCTACAGAATATCTGGGCACAGGACAATTTGGTAATATTGGCAATAAATTTACTGCCACATCATATCCTATCTGGGATCCTACCAACGAAAATTCTATCCCTCAGAACGCATGGTGGAAAAATGAAACATTTGATATATCTGCTATAACAGCCAATAAGCCAAATGTTAAGATAAGATTTAAATTATGTGATGGAGGTACACTTGGTGGTGGCGCCAATTATGGCTGGCTGCTCGATGATATTAAAGTAACGGCTGCCCCTTCCGAACTCATCCCTCCTGTCGTTACATTACAAATCCCAATTATACAGGATACCATTTTAACCACAGCACCTTACGAAATTATTGCCCAAATAACAGATGTTTCAGGAATTGATTCGGCTTACATAACTTACAGTGTCAACGGTGGTGGCTCTCAGAATATTGGCATGGTACATCAGGGCAGTAATATTTACAGTGGCTTTATCCCCAGCCAGTCCTATAACACCCATGTGGATTATCAGGTGTTTGCTGTTGATGGCTCTCCTGCGGCTAATATCGGACAAAGTGCAGCCAAATGGTTTTATGTAAAAAAAGGACCCGATATTGTAACTATCGGCACTGGAACAACTTTTACTACAACATACGACCATCCTGTCCCTTATGGCACCTATTATAAAAACCATAGGGTACAGTATCTGATTTATGCTTCTGAATTAAGCGCTCTGGGTATTACAGCAGGCAATCTGGTATCCGTTGCCTTTAATGTGCAGGCCTTAAATACTATAGTAGCTATGCCTAACTATACCATTAAAATGAAAAATACCACAGCCACAGAACTTACTAATACCTTCGACAACGGCTCCTATACTACCGTATGGACTGATGCCAGCTTTATGCCAGTGGTGGGGTGGAATACCCATAATTTTACCACTCCCTTTAACTGGGATGGCACTTCTAATGTCTTAATTGACCTGTGCTTCGACCTTATTTCCGGCTCTTATACTCAGAATGCTTCTTGCTATTACACGCCTACAACCACAAATACCGCTTCCTATTACCGTTCCGATACTGAAGCCGCTTGCAACACAACACAATCGGCCATACCTGGTGTAAACCGCGCCGATATGCAGATAGGTATAGAACCCAATAACAATGATTATGATGCAGGTATTTACCAGATTGTAAATCCAAATGGTACTGTGCTATCAGGGGTACAAATACCCGTGGACGTCAGGGTGAAAAACTTCGGGCTTCTAAACCTCACTACCTGCCAGATTGGCTGGAGCGTTAATGGAGTAGCACAAACACCTGTGCCATGGACAGGAAACCTATCCCAAGACCAGATTTCTAATCCTTTTAATATTGGCAATTATACATTTGCTTCAGGTCCTTATGTCATCAAAGCTTGGACCTTTAATCCAAATGGACAAACCGATGAAAAATTCACCAACGATACATCCACAGTTAATGTGTATTGCTGCGATGCCATACTTAATGGTAACTATACTGTTGGTGGTGTGGGAGCAGATTATCCGACAATAGCAAACGCTTTACAGGCACTTGAATTGTGTGGTGTAGATGGCCCAGTTACAATGAACATTAACCCAGGAACATACAGCGAGAGAATGTATATCCCCGTGATACCAGGCATCTCTGCAACCAATACTGTGACATTTAAGGGTGCTGGAAACCAGACAATCATTAATTATTTGCCTCTATCAAGTGCCGAAAGGTTCGTGGTGTATATGAATAATAAAAAATTCCTCCGCTTCGACAGTCTTACAATTGATATTCCCGATACGGCAACTTTCGGATGGGGATTCTTTATGACCAATCAATGCGAAGATATTGTCATTAAAAACTGTTCTGTTAAAACTCTTGCCAATTCCACATTAACCAACTTTGCAGGTATTGTTGCTTCCGGCTCTGCTACTTCGGCTACTACGGCTGGAAATACAGTTAAAAATTTAATTGTAGAAAACAATACTGTTAACGGGGGCTATTATGGTGTTGTTTTAGTTGGTGAAGCCAATAATAAAACAAGAAATATTATCCTTGAGAAAAACAATATTTTTAATGTGTATAATTATGGTTTGTACATGAGTCAGTCTGTAGCACCGCTGATTAATAAAAACACAATAGAGGCCAGAACTACTGGAACATTTACCACTTCTTCTTATGGCATTTATCTGGGAACTATAGACAGCACCATGAGGATTACAAAAAACAGAGTTAAAAATGTCGGTCTCTATGGCATTTATCTCACATCCTGCAACAGTACGGCTGCTCCTATGGTTGTTGCCAATAACTTTATAGGAGGCGGATTCATTAGTACCGGCTCTGCTTATGGCTTGTATTTGGGTGGCTCATCAAATTTAAATGTTTACTATAACAGCATAAATATGAACAGTGGAACAGGTAGCGCCATTTATGCCCTCTCAACTGTAGCCCAATTGTCTGTACTTAACAACTCATTTGCTTATACTGGAACAGCCAATGGGTATGCCTCTTACATCGCATCTACTGCAAGTTTAACAACACATAATTACAATAATTACTTCAGTAATACAAGCAGTAAATTTGTATATTATGGCATTGATATGGCTGATTTGGCGGCGCTTCAGGCAGTTGATATCCCTGTTGGTAACGATACAAGCTCTAAAGTTGGAAACCCCAATTATTCTACACCATTAAGTTTATATCCTACAGGTACTCAGTTGTGGAACAGCGGCACACCCATCACTACAATTACTGATGATATTGACGGCTTGCCTCGTAGTGCAATAAGCCCATGCATAGGTGCTGTTGAGTATGCCCCCCCTGCCGATGACGCGGCTCTTCTAGCTGTTGTTCAGCCACTGAACAGCGCCTGTGCATTAACTGCAAACGAAGATATAATACTCCGTATCAAAAACTTTGGAACAGCAACCATCACTTCGATACAGGCAACGTATGTCATGAATAATAATACCCCGGTTACCGAAACCTTTGCTGTTAATATCCCAATGGATACCATACGCGAAATAACATTTGTTACCAAAGCCAATATGGCAGCAGCAGGCATATATAACTTTAATTTCTGGGTAAATAAAACAGCTGATATTAACCAGCTTAACGACAGTATCTTAAATTATAAAGTATATCACAGCCACGATTTCTACAGCGGTGCTTACACCATGAGTTTTGAAGCAACCGAATATTATGCCGACTGGAGTGTTGTTAATAACGGTGGTGGTGCTACCACATGGGTATTCCCTTATAACAATGCCACCTTGGCAAATACAGGTACCAACAGTGCTGTTTTTCAAAATGGCACAACAAATTCAGGTCAGGACTGGTTGTTCAGCCGTTGCTTCGACCTCGTTGCCGGCAACACTTACGACATATCATTTTATTACAGAAATGGCTCAACCACTGTCGGTAATAACATAGAACTGAAGATGGGTACACAAAAAGATTCAGCCCAGATGCTCATATCTCTTATTAATTTACCTGGCATCTTGAATACCACTTATCAAAAAGCCAGCACCACATTTGTTCCCACTATTTCCGGCACGTATTATTTTGGGTGGAACGCCTATAGTTCTCCTTCAACAACCTATGCTTATATTGATGATATTAACCTTAAAATATTACCTCCAGTTGAAGCATCTGTTATATCAATGCCTACACCAGTGTCGGCTTGTGGTATGGGAATGGATACCATTACTATGGTTATTAAAAATACCGGCTCAGATACACTCAATACAACGCTCACTGCCAAATATCAGGTGGATGGTGGAACAATTGTTAGCGAAACTGTCAATCTGAACGATTTACTCCCGAATCAAACTCTAACACATATATTTGCAACATTGTTCGACTTTACTTCTATTGGTATCAATCATATATTTGATGTAAATGCCTGGATAGAACTTACAGGCGACCCCATGCAATTTAACGACAGTTTAACAAAACCAGTTGTATCTAGTTATTCACCCGCAAATCCTGTTACTGTTAATGATGTGGTTGTTTACGGAGCTCAGGCAACACTAAATGCCATTTCTACAGATTCTATCTTTTGGTACGACAGCCTTGTGGGAGGCGCTTCTCTGGCTTCAACACATACCTACCTAACACCTCCTTTGTTTAACACCACAGTTTATTATGCTCAGGCCATCACGCCTGGTGGAACTACCACATGGACCTTT
>CAZVOS010000023.1:0-11658 GCA_964628845.1 uncultured Bacteroidales bacterium
AAAAATTTTGAAAACTTTAATAATTTATACTTATCTGTGAAATAATAAGTATAATGTACTTTAGAAAGTCATTTTTCGATTTTTAAGGATTAATGTAAAATCCTGTATTTGGTTGAAGATGTCTTAAATTACGTCAAATACAACCAATAGTGCATAAATCTGGCCTGGAACCCAAAAAAGAATGGTCAGGATAATGCTTAATAGGAATTCGCTACCTGCACCGCGAGCCAGTAGAACTGCAATAGGTGGTAAAATAAGAGCTAAAATCACAAGTAGAAGTAATTCAACATCACTGCTGTTATGTGCTGAAGCTGTGTTGGGTTTGTCAATAAAGCGGTTGATAACAAAAGGTAAAAGTGTTCTTCTTTTCAGAAACTTCTTAGAGTTCTTTGTCTCTTTCTTATTTTCAGATACCATATTCCCTGATAATTCTTCATTTTTCTGCGGTGCAGTTTTGTTTAAATATTGAAGAACAGGTGTGTTAATAGATGCCAATTCAAGTGATTCACTACTTTTTAAGGGCATTGAGTAAACACCATTAAGGATATTTTCTTTTGCATTTTCTTTAAAACTTACCTCAGCTTTACCTCTTTTAAAATGAGTGTATTTCTGGGCAGTAAAGTCATTTACTTTGCTTACATGGCATGAAGAGATGAAAAAAACTGTAATAATAAATGCTGAAATTTGAATAAGGGTGAATAATTTCTTCATAATTGTTATTTTTTATAATTAATTTATTTTCTCAAGTTCAACGGTAAAGTGTCTCATAATCGGAGCTTCGTAGGTAATTTTATAACCTCTTTTAATAGCGTCTTTTCTATTAAATACATTGATAAGGCATGCAGCCACATAATCCATATGGTTGTTGGTATATACACGGCGTGGTATTGCCAGACGGAGCAGTTCCAATGCAGGATACCTGTTTTCGCGGGTGTCGGGGTCTCTGTCGGCGAGTAAAGTGCCTATCTCCACACCCCTTACACCTCCTTCTATATAAAGCTCCATGGCCAGTGTTTGAGCTACATATTCTTCTTTAGGGAGTTGAGGTAGAAACCTGGTGGCATCAATAAAAATAGCATGACCACCTATAGGTAACTGAATTGGAATACCTGCTTCTATAAGTTTGTTGCCCAAATATTCTACTTGCTTGATGCGTGTTTCAAGGTATTCAAATTCGGTACCTTCCCATAAACCGCGGGCCAATGCATTCATATCCCTGCCCGACATGCCACCATATGTGATATATCCTTCGAACATGATATTATACATACTGGCTTTCTTAAATAATTCCTCATTTTTTAAACCAATAAAACCACCCATATTCACTATAGCATCTTTCTTACTGCTCATTGTCATTATGTCGGCATAAGAGAACATCTCCCTTACAATTTCTTTGATGGTTTTATTTTCATAGCCCTTTTCACGAAGTTTGATGAAATAGGCATTTTCGGCAAAACGTGCTGAATCAAAAATAGTAAGAACACCATATTTTTCTGCCAATGCTTTTACTTCTTTAAGATTTTGTATTGAAACAGGTTGCCCCCCTGATGAATTGCAGGTTACTGTTATGATTATGCCTGGGATTTTTTCTTTAGGATTATTCTTTAGTACTTCTTCCAATTTATTAAGGTCAATATTTCCTTTGAAAGGATGTGGTATATTAGTGTCGAAAGCTTCATCAATAGTGCAATCAATAGCATGTGCCTTGCGAAACTCAATATGACCTTTGGTGGTGTCGAAATGTGAATTGCCAGGTAAGAAGTCGCCTTCTTTAATGATGGTCGAAAATAAAACATTTTCAGCAGCCCTGCCCTGATGTGTAGGTAAGAAATAATCAAAGCCAAGGATATCTTTAATGGCTTTTTTCATTTTAAAATAAGAGGATGCCCCTGCATAACTTTCATCACCAAGCATCAGTTCCGACCATTGTACATCACTCATGGCACCTGTGCCTGAATCAGTTAACAAATCAATAAATACCTGCTCACTCTTAAGTTTGAATAAATTGTAACGGGCTTCTTTTATCCATTGGATGCGTTCTTCTTTAGTGCTTCTTTTGATGGTCTCAACCATCTTAATTTTATAGGATTCGGCAAATGGTAAATTCATTTTTTTTATTTTAAATTAAACAATATAATAAAAATATTATTCCTTTTTTGGAATTTAATAATCAGATAGATGTATTGATTAATTTAAAACCTGTCTCTTTCTTTGATGTTAATGAAAGTATTACGTAAAAATAGAAGATTACTAAGGGGGTAAAAATTGTTTGTGTTCATTTTAATCTTTGATACAACGTACACTAAATGAATTATCTTTATTATTAAATGGGCGTTTTATTTTTGCACCCTGCGTAAGTTCTCTGTTCCATGCATCATAAGTTTGCTGGGCTGTTGTGGATGTCCAGAAATAACCGCTGTAACCTATATCTCCATATAAATCAAGCGGATTGGCAAAACCACCTAATTTGGCTTCAAAACCTGATAAACCACCTACTTTAAGCTTAGTACCTTCATCTGTACCCCTATCCCAACCTTCTTCATCAGCTTCAGATTGGCTCATTCCCAGATACATCTCAAGAGTTTTCCATTCGGCATCGGAGGGTAAATGCCAGCCACTCGGACAGGATGTCATGGCTGCTGCATGTTTATACAAACGCCCATAAGTATTGCAATTGGCTGTATTATTTTCGTAGCACGAACTTCCTGTTACATTATATTTTAAATTCTCTTTCATCCAGTATTGATTACCGATTTTTACAATGTTATAAACATTACCACCTGCATCTGTAACTGTAGTTGGCGTATTGGTATCATTATTATTATCACCATTGTTGTCGTTGTTGTCTTTTTTACATGATGTAATAACTAAGGACAGGCAAATCAAACAGATAGTAAATAGATATGTGATATTTCTCATAAGATGTTTGTTTTTAAAATAAAGTCAAATATATAATTTTTTTTTCATACAGCAACTTTTTTTTTATCAAAAAAATAAAAAAAATGTACAAAACAGTCGAATTTTCCTTAACTTTGTATAATAAATATGGTTTATAATGCTTAAAAAATTCATCATAATATTATTGTTTTTTAATTTTTTTAATGTAGATGCACAAACTGCAAAATACAGCAATGAATTTCTCTCCATCGGTGTAGGAGCAAGAGGTTTAGGAATGTCTAATACCATCACTTCTATAGTGGATGATGTGACTTCGGGTTATTGGAACCCCGCAGGTTTGCAAAAAGTGGATAAACATCGTCAGGTTGCTCTTATGCATGCCGAATATTTTGCAGGCATAGCCAAATACGATTATGCTGCTTTAGCAGCTAAAATAGATGCCACAAGCACTGCAGCTTTGTCAATAATCAGATTTGCTATAGATGATATCCCTGATACTACTGAACTTATTGACAATGATGGAAATATAAATTACGACAAATTAAGGTCTTTTTCTGCTGTAGATTTTGCCCTCTTGTTATCGTATGCACGTCAAACACCTGTTGATGGATTAAATCTTGGGGCTAACGCAAAAATAATCAGACGCAAAGTAGGTAGCTTCGCCAATGGCTGGGGTTTTGGTTTTGATATTGGTGGACAGTATAAATATAATAACTGGCTTCTGGGAGCTGTTATTAAAGATGCTACAAGTACTTTTAATGCATGGTCTTATTCTTTTACTGACAAAACAAAAGAAATATTTGCCCTTACAGGAAATGAAGTCCCGCAAAATTCAACCGAAATAACACTCCCAAAACTAATTTTGGGTGCTGGCCGTTCTTTTACCATTTATGATAAATTCTCTGTTCTGGCCGCCCTTGATATTGATATAACTACCGACAAAAAACGCAATGTCCTTCTCAGAACCAATCCTTTCAGCTTCGACCCTCACCTGGGTTTAGAATTTGACTATAATAAAGTGGTATTTTTAAGGGCCGGCATTGGTAATATTCAAAATGAAACCAATGAAAATGGAAAGAATACAAAATCATTCCAACTCAATATGGGCATGGGAATCAATATTAATGATAAGTTTTCAATTGATTATGCCCTCACTGATATTGGAAATAATTCTATAGCCCTCTATTCTAATATATTTTCGTTGCGACTAAATATAAAACGTAAAGGAGAGTAAAACTATGAACAAAATTATTGCTCTTATAGTACTCAAAAGGAAATTACTTTTATTCTTATTTTTCTTATCTTTATTCAGCCAGCAAATGCTTGTAAAAGCACAACCCTATGGTAACGAATGGATTGATTTTTACCAGCAGTATTATAAAATTAAAATCTATGAAGAAGGTATATATCGCATATCTTACAATACTTTAGTTGCTGCTGGTGTGCCTTTGAATACTTTCGACCCAAGAAGCTTTCAAATATTTCATAATGGCGTTGAGCAATATCTTTACGTTCATAATCAAAACTCAGGTATCTTTTCCCAGAATGATTATATAGAGTTTTATGCCAATAAAAATGATGGCTCATTTGATACCTATTTGTATAATACACCTGGCAGTCAGACAAATCCCTATTTTAGTTTATTTAATGATACTGCCACCTACTTTCTTACTTGGAATGGTCTTCTCTTTAATAAAAGATATACACTTGAAACAGAATCCACTTTTGCCCCTTATGCACCCTCTCCCTATTTCTATAATGTAGTACATCAAAACTATACAAGCTCTTATTTTGTCGGTGAAACAAATTCATCAGGAAGTACCGATGCTGAATATTCTGTGGGAGAAGGATGGTTAGATTCTGGCACAGTACTGGGTGGCACATTTACTAAATCAATACAAACTCCTAGTATTTACACTTCAGGACCACAAGCAACTCTTTCTTTAATGGTTGTTAGTGCTTCTTCACCACAGCACCATCTGAGAATTACAATGCCAGGACACCAAATTGACAGTATCTTTTATGGATATAGAAATTTATTTTTTACCCGCCAGATACCACCAACTTTACTTAATATTTCAGATAATCAGTTTACTATTGCTTCAATAGACGATATTAATTCAAATGCCGATAAACTAACGCTTGCCTATATACAAATTAAATATCCACATACTTTTAACCTCAACAATCAAACATCCTATAAAATGTATGTTCCAGACGGAACTCAAAGCTATGCTTATCTATACATGACCAATTTTAATGTAAATACTAACGATTCTGTTTTGCTGTTTGACCTTAGCAACCATAAAATAGTTAAAGTAGTTAAAAATGGACCAAACCTCCAGTCCCTTGTGCCTAATTCAGGTGGAGAAAAATTATGTTATCTGACCAGTTCGGGGCAAGTGAAGAACGTTACTTCTATAATCCCTGTTAGTTATGATATAAATAATTATGCAAAGTTTACCAATTACAACTTGGCGCCCTATGTTAATTCCGATTACCTGATTGTAACCCACAATTCTCTTTTAACTGAAGTTGAGAACTATAAGAATTACAGACAATTAACTGGCTATAATGTTCTGGTGGCAGATATTGATGATTTGTACGACCAGTTTGCTTATGGTATTAATAAACATCCTCTTTCCATAAGAAACTTTGCCCGTTTTGCTTATGAAAATTTTAATGTACAACCCAAATTTCTTTTTTTGATAGGAAAAACTCTCGATGCTGTGAGTTATCGAAAAAATACAACTAATTACGCATTCTCACTTGTTCCTACAATGGGTATTCCATGTTCAGACAACCTTTTTACATCACGACTCCTCGATACTCTTTACCAGCCAGCCATACCAACAGGACGGCTTGCCGCTCAAAATACCAATCATGTAAGTTTATATTTAAATAAAGTTATTGAATATGAAATGCAGCAGCAATCAGCACAACAAAACCCTCCCCTTTGGATGAAAAATGTACTCCATTTTGGTGGTGGTGGTAATTTTTCTGAACAGGAAAACATCGCTTTTAACTTAAATAAATACAAAAATATTATTCAGGATACTTTGTTTGGTGGTTCTGTAACGTCTTTTTTTAAAACTTCAACGGCCCCTATACAAGTCAATCAGTCCGATTCATTAAAAGATATCATCAATAATGGGGTGTCTCTGATGACATTCTTCGGTCATGCTTCTGGCACTGGCTTTGACCAAAGCATTGATAACCCCTCTGAATATAATAACTTTGGTAAATATCCTTTCCTTTTTGCCAATTCATGTTATGCAGGTGATATATTTACCTATTCCTTGAGTTCAAGCGAAGCTTTTGTACTTATAGAAAACAGGGGTGTTATTGGCTACCTCGCATCAACAGCCCCTTCCCCTTTGCAAGCACTGCAGCTCTATGCCAATGAATTTTATGAAAATATTGCCTATCACAATTATGGAAAACCCATAGGCAAATGTATTCAAAAAACTATATACGATGTGCAAAATCTTAATGCAGGAAATGTTTTTGTTAAAGAAGTATGTCTTGTCTCAATTCTTCATGGTGACCCTGCCATCAAACTGAATTATTTTGATAAGCCCGATTATGAAGTAACTACTTCAAGTATCTTTTATACTCCTGCTTATGTAAGTACAGAAGTGGACTCTTTTACAGTTAATGTGATATCAACCAACAAAGGGATGGCTGTAAGCGGAGATTTTGTCGTGGAACTCAAAAGAACTTATCCAAACGGTTCAACAACAGATACTTATCTGGAACAAGTACCTGCTACTTTATATAAAGATACTATAAGCTTTAAATTGCCTGTAGATAAATCTTTAGGTATTGGTGTCAATACAATCAGCGTAACACTCGATTTATATAATGAATACGATGAAATAACCAAAATCAACAACACTGTAAATGTAAATCTCGTTATTAAATCTACAGATATTATTCCTATTTATCCTCATAAATATGCTGTTGTTCCCAATCCAGATATCACACTTAAAGCTTCTTCGGGAGATCCTTTCTTAGCCCAGATGAATTATATATTTGAAATTGACACCACCGATACTTTTAATTCTCTGTTTCTTAAAACTCATGCAGTAACACATACAGGTGGTGTTGTAAGCTGGACACTCCCATTTACTTTAATGGATAGCACCGTCTATTACTGGAGGGTAAGCTTAGATGTACCACTGAAAAACTGGAGGGAAAGTTCATTCCAGTATATTCCCAACAAAAATGGCTGGGGACAAGCCCATTATTTCCAGTTTAAAGAAAATGCCTATCAATATGTTACCTACAACCGCCCAGACAGGAATTATATTTTTGTTAACAATTACAAAGTTTTACAGGTACAAACAGGTATTTATCCCTTTCTGGCATGGAATGAGCACTGGTATAAACTGAATAATTCTGTAATGGATATATGGTCTTGTTTATGGGATTATGGTAACGGGATGAAAATTGCAGTTTTTAATCCAGTATCAGGTGAACCCTGGATGAGCCACGACATGGGCGGAGGCATAGGACAGTTTGGCAATGAACATTGTAAAGCGTATGATGTCCCTGCATTTGACTATTGGACACATGACATCATCTGGCGTAATAAAATGAAAGGACTTATTGATACAGTACCTGATGGTTATTATATACTGGCGTATAACCACAAAAACCATTATGCTCAGAATTATGAAGAAGGATTATATCAGTCATTTGAATCTTTTGGCAGTGCATCTATCAGGGTGGTTCAAAACAATCAGCCCTATATTATCTTTGGTAAAAAAGGCGACCCCATGGGCTATGCCAATGAAGTCATAGGAAGTGTTCCCCAGCAAAAAATTAATCTAACTGACAGTATTAAAACTTCATGGAACGAAGGATTTGTTAAATCTGAAATTATTGGACCTGCATCCAAATGGAATTCTTTGCACTGGAGATACAATTATATGGAAGGCGTTCCAACTGATAGCGTACGGCTTGCAATTATAGGAGTTAAACTCTCAGGACAACAAGATACTATTTTAAGTGGCATCTCTGCTGACTCACTTGATATTAATAATTTATACACATTCATCAATGCCGAGGATTACCCCTATTTACAACTGATTGCATTTATGAAAGATGATTCAATGCATACACCTGCCCAGATGAACCGCTGGCATGTGCTTTATGAAGGTGTGCCCGAAACAGCACTCAATCCCTCTGCTCATTTTTATTTTCACAAAGATACACTCACTCAGGGTGATATATTGAAATTTTCGTGCGCCATACAAAACATAGGTAATTATGATATGGACAGTCTTCTGGTTGCCTACTGGATTGTGGATAAGGACAGAAATATTATCCCTATTGACTATCCGCGTCAGAAAGCCCACCCTGTTGGCGATGTGTTTATTGATACAATTACATACGATACAAAATACCTTTCTGGCTTGAACAGTTTCTGGGTTGAGGTAAATCCCAATTTTGACCAAATTGAACAAAATTCCATAAATAATATTGGAGAACTCTCTTTTTATGTTCAACAGGATAAGACAAATCCCTTACTCGATGTAACTTTTAATGGGGTTCACATCCTTGATGGGGATATCGTTTCAGCCGACCCAACCATACAGGTTACATTACGTGATGATAACAAATTCATAGCAGTTGACGATACTGGCTCTTTTAGAATATATCTTAAAAAACCAGGTATGGGTACTCCCGAAAGAATTTATTTCAAACGTAATGGTGCATGGTTAATAAGGTTTTATCCTGCCACTTTGCCTGAAAATATTTGCAGATTGGAATACCCTCCTGGCTTACTCCCCGATGGAGTCTATGAATTGTCTGTACAGGCAAAAGATGCTTCACAAAATGTGTCGGGTTATTACGATTATAAAATATCCTTTAAAGTAATTAATAAATCCACTATTACCGAAGTCCTTAATTATCCAAATCCCTTTTCTACTTCAACACGTTTTGTTTTTACACTTACCGGCTCTCAGGTGCCTACTTATATGAAGATTCAAATCATGACTATTACCGGAAAAATTGTAAAAGAAATTGATATAAGTGAACTGGGAAATCTACATATTGGAAGAAACATCACACAGTATGCCTGGGATGGCAGAGACCAGTTTGGAGACCGCCTGGCTAATGGTGTCTACCTTTACAGAGTCATCGCCAAGATGAATGATAAAAACATAGAACTCAATCCAACAGATGCCTCCAGATTCTTTACACAGGAATTTGGGAAAATGTATCTTTTTAGATAATAAAACATAAATTTTTGTAACCTTTAACCTTTAGGTTGCTGAGCTTGTCGAAGCACACCTTTCACCTTTTAAACTGATGAATACTACATACGAAGATTTTCAGGCCTTTCGCCAAAAAATGAATAAGCGCATACTTGCACAAGACAATTTGGTAATAAAACGTTTGTTCAATTTAGATACCAATGCCTATACAGAAGGTCAACTAGATGTGAAAACTAAAGAAATGCTGGGTTTGGTGGCTTCAATGGTTCTACGTTGTGATGATTGCATCAAATACCATTTAATAAAATGTAAAGAAAACAATGTAACAACAGAAGAGCTTTTTGAAGTGTTTGCCATTGCCAATATTGTGGGTGGCACCATTGTTATTCCTCATCTGAGGAAAGCTGTTGAATTTTGGGATTCGCTTTAATTTATTAATTTTGTTGTAACAATATTTCAAACACAAATGATTTTAAAAACAGAAGAACTCGTCAAAAAATATGGTAAGAGGACAGTAGTCAACAAGGTTTCAGTAGAAGTGAAACAAGGAGAAATTGTCGGTTTACTGGGACCTAACGGCGCTGGCAAAACCACCACATTTTATATGATTGTGGGGCTTATTAAACCACTCGAAGGCAAAATATTTCTTAATGATGAAGAAATTACAGAAGAACCCATGTTTAAAAGAGCACAAAGGGGTATTGGCTATCTGGCACAGGAAGCATCAGTTTTTCGTAGTTTAAGTGTTGAAGACAATATAAAAGCCGTATTGGAATTCAGTAAATTAAACAAAAGTGAACAGAAAGAAAAATTAGAATCTTTACTGGATGAATTTGGCTTAAAACATATCCGAAAAAGCATTGGCATACAATTATCAGGAGGAGAACGCCGCCGCACCGAAATAGCCCGTTCACTCGCATTAAACCCGAAGTTTATACTCTTAGATGAGCCCTTTGCTGGTGTTGACCCCATTGCAGTTGAAGATATTCAAGCTATAGTGGCAAAACTTAAAGATAAAAATATAGGTATTCTAATTACCGACCACAATGTACACGAAACATTGTCTATTACCGACCGGGCATACCTGCTTTTTGAAGGTGCTATTTTAAAATCAGGTACAGCAGAAGAACTCGCCAACGATGAGCAGGTACGAAAAGTATATCTGGGACAAAATTTTGAACTGAGAAGATAAAATTTATCACTACTTTGGTATAACTTCACCATCAGATTTCTCCCTACTTCAAGTGGGTCGAAATGACATTTGAAGTCAATTGTAGAAAACAGGGGCGAACACTGGTCGTTCTGCGGCCAGTGTTCGCCCCTGTTTATCTTCTAAAAGCCGCGTCATTTCGACCAGCTTGTAGTGAGCCTGTCGAACTATGGGAGAAATCTAAAAAATACTGCTCTCTTATTAAATATGGATAAAAGTTTTCCTTTATTACTTTTTGAGACAGCCCTTCCTCTAAACATCCAAAATCTCTAAATTTTAGTCGGTTAGTAGTGAAAATTTATACTTAATAAATTCTAAGAAAAAAGATTGTTTATTCAGCTTTAATGGTAAATATATAATTTTCCATAATCTGATTGGTAAGTAATTGTTTGCATGCCGTATCCACTTTCTCTTTTGCACTTGCTTCATCCGAAGCTTCTAGCTCTAAGGAAATATGTTTGCCAATACGTACATTTGTTATTTCGGGTAATCCTATATTCTTCATGCTGTTGCTGACGGCTTTCCCTTGAGGGTCTAAAAGTGCTTTAAGAGGCATCACATCAATTTCTGCTATAAATTTCATAATTTAATAGTTGGGTTGTTTGGATATAAAATAATTATTAACGACAGACAAAAATATGTAAAATATAATAATGAATGGAATAGCAACGTAAAATAAAATAAATACAGATATTAAAGAAACAATAAGGAAAGAGTATCTGATTTTATTTTCGTTCCATGAATATGTCTTGAATTTAAGCGACATCAGAGGGAGTTCAGCAATAAGCAGGCACGAAAGTATGACACTAAGTAAAGAAAGTATATAAAAATTGTTGATAATACTTCTTATAAGAATAGCAGTTTCGGAATTTGAAGCACTGTAATTCCATAGGATAAGAGGAAGTGAGGCGATTAAAATGGCATTGGCAGGTGTTGGTAAGCCAATAAAACTATCTGTCTGCCGCTCATCAATGTTGAATTTTGCCAAACGTAATGCTGAAAAAACAGCAATCAAAAAGCCAAGATATGGTAATGGATTAATCCCCCTGAAGGTTATTGACGGCATGTTAACAGAGGTATTTAATAAGCCGAAAATAATAACAGCCGGAGCTAGACCAAAAGATATCATATCGGCTAATGAATCAAGCTGTTTGCCTAATTCCGATTTACAATGCAGCATACGGGCAGCAAAACCATCAAAAAAGTCGAAAAATGAGGCGGCAATAATAAAAAATCCCGCCGCTTCAGGATTTCCTTTAAATGCTGAAACAATGGACAGGCAGCCACAAAAAAGGTTTAGTAACGTAATTGTATGAGGTATGG
>CAZVOS010000024.1:0-11562 GCA_964628845.1 uncultured Bacteroidales bacterium
GGTTTATTTGAGTTTGTTAAACATTTTCGACACCCTGAATTTATTGTCAACAAGCATATCTATATAATACAGGCCTGATGGCAGATTGTTGATATTGAAATTTAAGCGGTGTGTTCCTGATGTATATGTTTCATTTTGAGCTATAATACTTATACCCATAATATTATAAATATTAATATTGATGAGTGCATTTTGTTTTAAGCTCATTTCCATATTGATAACATCTTTTGCAGGGTTGGGATAAGGATTGCCGATAAAATCAAAGTAGAAGGTATTGATGCCATGCACCGAAGCAATTACTGTAACCTCATTTACTGTAATGATAATATTATCTGCATTGGGATTGTCTTCATCAAGGATAATGGTAGCTGATGTAGGATCCAAACCCCATACCTCAGCGTAAACATTATACGTACCCCAGGGCAGGTTCTTAAATTCAAAGTAGCCATTGGCATCAGAGTAGGTGTACGTTAAGGGCTCGTTGAACTCATCAAGCAATACTACAAGTATATCACTAAGTGTTGATTTGTTGCCTGTTCCCGATAATACATTGCCGCTTAACTGTCCGTTACCTGAGTTGTTTAAATTGGTGCCAATCATGTGTATGTCGTACTGAATGGTAAGGTTAACCTGACCTATACTTACAAAATTGGCTTGCGACCAGTAAAGCACATCGCCATAATAAGTAGGCAGATAGTTAAAGAAGTAAGTTGAATTGGGCGACAGATGTGCTTGTATAAGATACTGTCCGTAAGGAATATTGCTGAACTCATACATACCATTAGCCAATATGGGTGTCTGAGCTATAGGAGTAACCCCATTGGATGAGCCGGGAGTTACAATCAAAAGATATACAGTACCCATATCAGCAGGGTTATTGCCACAGAATATCTGACCACTTAATTGTACATTGTTTCCAATGATTATTGTCTGGCAGAACTGGTCGGTACAGCCATTCAACGAATCAATAACCGTGAGGCATACATTATAAGTACCTGCTGCTGTATAAGTATGAACAGGATTTTGCAGGGCAGAAGTGGTGCTGTCGCCAAAATCCCAAAAATAGTGTAAGAACTGATTGGGTGTAATGCTGTTGCTCAGTGCATTGAAATGTACATTCATATTGCTCACCTGATAGGTAAAATAGGCCTGACAAGCAGGCGTGTTGCCCTGTATGGTGATAGTTTGGCAAGAGGTTACAGCAGGACAATTGGGAGATATTACTGTGAGGCACACCTGATAAGTGCCAGGTCCTGAATAATTATGTATTGGATTTTGTATATTGGCAAAAGTGCTGTCGCCAAAGCTCCAATACCATTGAAGGTTGGTGGATAGTGGTGTAAAGTATCCAAAGAATGCCACATTGTATAGCGACCCATAGGTAAACTGGAAGGAGGCCTGACAGTTGGTATTATTGCCGATAATTATGGTCTGGCAGAACTGGTCGTAACAGTTATTAAGCGAATCTGAAACGGTGAGACATACGGTATAAGTACCAGCACTGGTATATGAATGTACAGGATTAATAAGTGTTGAATAAGTGCCATCGCCAAAATCCCAGTAATAGTTCATTGTCAGACTGGGTGAAATGCCTGAATTATTGTTATAGAAGTGTACTGTAGCACCACTTTGCTGATAGGTAAAGTTGGCATTGCAATTAATGGGTGTAACAGAAGGTACATAAACCGAATCGCAATAAGAACAACTGATGGTGCCGTTATTCTGTAGTATGTAAACACACACCAGATAATATCCCGATTGGGCATACTGATGTATGGGATTTTGTTGTCCACTTACCGATTGCCCATCACCAAAATCCCAGTGCCAGTAGTATGGGCCAACATTAGGAGTGATATGCCCAAAGAATTGTATTTGTAAAGGCAAGAGATTTTGGGCGCTATGTGTAAATGAAACATTACAGTTGATAGTTGAACCCACAGTTATTGTAACGCAAGATGTGTCAGAGCAATTGGTATTCCACACATGATGACAAACGGTGTAGGTGCCGGGACTGGTATAAGTTACAGTGGGATTGGCTATGGTGGATGATGTGCCATTGCCAAAACTCCAGTAATGGTTGGTATTGGTATTAAGCATGGTAGATGCAAATGTAACAGTAAGACCGCTTATCTGATAGGTGAATGACGCATTACAGCCAATATTGCTGCTGTTAAAGTAAGCCGAATCGCAATAGGTGCAAGTGATACCACCACCGCTGATGGTCAGGCATACAGTATAAGCACCGGCATTTACATAATGATGAACAGGATTTTGTAAAGTAGATGTGCCCCCGTCACCAAAATTCCACTGAAATTGAGGGTTGGTGATTGTTGTTGGGAATGAGGGTGTAAACACATAGGCCCCATTGGGATTTTGTGCAAAAGTAAAACTTATATTGCATATATTGCTTTGTCCTATCGTTATGGTCTGGCAATAAGTATCTGTGCAGTTATTATTGGTGGTTGTAATGGTCAAACAAACGTTATAGGTGCCAGGGTTGGCAAAAGTATGAATAGGGTTGGCTGCTGTTGAGGTGTTGCCATCGCCAAAATCCCATGTGTAAAGCACCGTACCGCTTGGAAAAACAGAACTGCCTGAATTAAAGCTTACAGCAGTACCACTTTGCGTATACGTGAAAGATGCCTGACAGCCCGTCTGTGTGCCTTGTACATATATACTATCGCAATAGGAACAGATTATAGTTCCATTTTGTGCAAGGTTAACACATACAGAGTAATATCCTGGCTGGGTATACTGATGTAGTGGATTCTGACCCTGAGCAGTGTTTCCATCGCCAAAATGCCAGTACCAACTGTAAGCACCTGTTCCTGATGTCAGAATACCATTGAATTGAACATGGTTAGGGAGCAAGCCCTGTGTATTGTATGTAAAACTTACCATACAATTGGGTGTATTGCCTAGAGTGATGGTCATACAAACAGTGTCGGCACAAGTATTAGTGTCCCATATAGTATGACATACTGTATAGGTACCAGCAACAGCATAGGTAACTGAAGCATTGGGATTTGTGGAACTTGTTCCATTGCCAAAATCCCAAAAATGTTGGTAAAGAAGACCTGTATTGGAAGGTACAAAGGTTACTGTCAAGCCATTTACCTGATAAGTAAAAGAAGCATCACAGGTATTCTGACATACCACATTAATGCTTACCGACGAAGAGTAGGCAGCAATACAGTTGGCATGTTTTACCACAGCCCTGTATTCCCATGTGCCGCAACTGCCAGGCGTTTCTGTATAGGATGTACCCGTAAAAGCAATATGCACCCATGCTCCTTGATTCAATCGTTTTTCCCATCTTAATACCGTACCTACATGATTGGTTAAAACAATAGCCCCTGTTGAATTACCTTGATTAATTGTGCTCACACTGGCTGTTAAGGTGCCTCCCACAGAGGGTGTGTTAACATTAGTGAAATTAACTGTAGCTGAGGTCACGGTTCCTTGCATATTAGAAACAGTATCTATATACATGCTGCTGTCGCAACTCATGGTAGTAACATAAAACACCTGATTGGAGCCCGACATGCTGCCATTTGGTATCAGAATAGAATACCATCCGTTAGGATTGGTAAATACACATCCGTAAAACGGATTAACACTGCTTGTGGGTGTATGCACACACACCTGATGGTTGTTTACAGCAAGGTTACTTGAATTGGTAACATACCCGCTGATAACAAAATCTGTTTGCGACTGCACTGTAACAGCCGTACAGAAAATTAAAAAAAGTAAAATTAATTTTTTCATGGCTTTGATTTTTTAATTATTAATGGTGTAAATTTTCCGCATTTTATATACAAGACATTTGAAATTTATAAAAGGTTGCATTTGTTTTTAAAAACATTTTTCTTAATAAGACATAATCCTTACTTTTGTTTAATAATCTATAAATACGTATATTGAAGGAATTTAATTTACAAATCAAACATTATGATAAAATCAATGACCGGCTACGGTAAGAGCAGTTTCGAATACAAAGGAAAAAAAGTAAGTATCGAAATAAAATCGCTTAACAGCAAACAATTCGATTTGAATATTAAAGCCCCCCAACTTTACAGGGCTTTTGAATCAAAGATTAGAAACCTCACACTTGCAAAGTTAGAAAGAGGTAAGGTGGACGTGTATATCAATGCAGAATATCCTGAAAACTATGCCCATTATACATTTAACCGCTCACTTTATTACAAATACCATAACGAGCTTATTGATATAGCCAGGGAAACACAGGATAAAACACGTGAGTTCTTACCTATCATCATGCAGCTTCCCGATATTATGACACAAGGCAAAGATGAAACAAGCGACGAAGAAAAAGAAAAACTGCTCGATTGCTTTAAACAAGCTCTTGAACAGCTCGATAATTTCAGATTATCCGAAGGGCTTATGCTTATGAAGGATTGCGAAAACAGATTAAATATGATGTTAAATCTTATAGCTGCTGTTGAGCCCTACGAAGAACAACGTATTGAAAATGTTAAAAATAAACTTATAAAGCAGCTTAACGACATTGAAAACGACATTAAAACAGATAAGAACCGTTTTGAACAGGAGCTGATATATTACCTCGAAAAGATGGATTTTTCAGAAGAAAAAACCAGATTTAAACAACATTGTAAATATTTTTCAGAGACCTTGCACGAAAATAATACCAATGGGAAAAAACTCTCATTCATCGTACAGGAAATGGGCAGAGAAATAAACACACTGGGCTCCAAAGCCAACGACTTCGAAATACAAAAACTTGTAGTTCAAATGAAAGATGAGCTGGAAAAGATAAAAGAGCAACTGGCTAATATAGTGTAAACAGTAAAATTATTTTCTAATTACATACTTGGTTCTGTAAACAGCATTATTGTTTGAAAGGCAAATGATATATACTCCCGAATTGAAATTTTCTGTATTTACATTTATTTCATAGTCAGACAGATTGTATTGTACCAAGATTTCTTTTCCGCTTATGTCGTAAATTTTCAGGTTAAAATCACGGCTGATATCGGGGTTCCATATTTTAATAAAAGAGTTATTATCCCCTCTTACTACGAGATTGTTGTTTTGAGCTTCATTAATTGATGTAAAAATATAATCTGTATATTTAACCCCTAAAATATTTGTGAAGGTAGAATCCATTGTTACATAAGCCACAGGTGTTCCTATATTTTTTGCATAAAATAAGTACTGGTGATAAATTTCATATTCAGGATATTGAATGACGCCTAAAGTGTCATCAGGCTGGATAAAGTCATCGGCTTGTTTCCATATTTGTTTAACTCTTAAAACCTGATAGGTTCCAACAGGTGTGGTAAGTGCTCCCCATCCATCAACATTAACATCTATGGTAAGCTTTGCAGCAACTACCAAGGGCCATTGTAGTTCCATAAGTATGTTTGATGTGGCGCTGTCTTTATATGTATAACCCAGAGCGTAATTGGTGCTTAACATTTCAAGATTTTTTGAAAGGGGTGGGGAATAAGAAACAAGTGGTCCATGTACTAAATTCATAAAATAAAGTGTATCTACAATAGCTGAAGCGCCATTTAGAAGTACACTATTGGTTGTAACATCGTAATAATTCCAAAGCCATGCACAGGTATCGCCCATAATAAAGAAAGTTCGCCAATAAAGCGAGAGGTCGGAATTGGTGTGTTGTGCAGCAAAGGGCGTAGCAGATGGCGACAACCAATTTATAGTTGATACTTCTGTAGCTAAAGCTGCAATATTTCCTAAACTATAAACACCATTAGCCCCAGCATTTCCGAGTGAGACAACAGTGTTTAATGCCCCACTTGAGTCTGTTACTCCGTGATAAGATCTGCTTAAACCAGGTGTGGGAAAATCATTGGCATCCAACACTATTTGTGCCTGCAAACCAATACTTGCAAAGATTAAAAATGTAAAAATAATTTTTTTCATACTTAAAAAAATTTTAGTGATTAATCAAAGCAAATTTAAAAAAAAAGGAAAATCAAACTTATAAATATTTTAAGATTTAAATCAGATGTAAATACTAATTTTGTATTTATTAATAACATTATGTATAATTATCACACACATACAATATATTGCGATGGTTCTGAGTCACCTGAAAATTATGTGTTATCAGCCATGGAGAAAGGTATAAAAATATTAGGTTTTTCGGCACATGCACCAGTCTCTTTTTCAAATTTATGGAGTTTAAAAACAGGTGACATCATTAACTATCATACAGAAATTGAACGTCTTAAAAAAAGATATCAGCCAAAAATATCTATACTTAATGGTTTGGAAATAGATTATATACCAGATGTAACAAAAGCTTTCTCTTATTTTATAAGAGAAAACAATCTTGATTTTACTATTGGTTCTGTGCATTTGGTAAAATTGCCAGAGAACGACAATTTGTGGTTTATTGACGGGGCTACACGAAATTTTGATGCAGGGCTGGAGCAAATTTTTAATAATAATATTGAAAAAGCTGTAACAGCATATTTCCATCAGATACAGGAAATGGTATATACTCAAAAACCCAATATTATTGGACATCTAGATAAAATAAAGATGAATAATAAAAAACGCTTTTTTGAAGAAGGTGACGAGTGGTATCGTAAACTTATAAACGAAACTCTTAAAGTAATAGCACAAAGCACTTGTATAGTAGAACTTAATACCAGAGGTGTATATATGGGCAAATCTGAGTCTTTTTTCCCTTCTGTTTTTGTATTAGAGCAGTGTTTTCAGTTAGGTATTCCAGTGATGATTAATTCGGATGCCCACAAACCCGAACAACTGACATTAGGGTTTAAAGAAGCGGCATCAATGCTAAAAGACATTGGGTACTCAAAACTTCATATTATTGACGGGGGAAAAGTAAAAGCTGTAGATGTGGGAGATTATATGGTTTAAAGAAATGTTTGATACTTATACCAGAGGTTTAAAGTCCATATTTAAGAAAGAAGGTGCTTTTTCGTTGCAATGGAGCATGCATTGGTCGCAGATGGAAAGTTCGCCCCGCAGTCGTTTTTTTACGAGTGTATCTATTCTGTTTTTAAGGGCTTCGATAGTAATTTTATCCACAACTTCTGATGTAAAAGCATACATAAGAAGCATGCGGGCACTGTGTTCGCAGATGCCCCTTGTCTTAAGATAGAACATGGCATCGGGGTCGAGTTGACCAACGGTAGAGCCATGGCTGCACTTCACATCATCGGCATAAATTTCGAGTTGTGGTTGCGAATTGACCTGGGCAGTATCAGTAAGTAAAATATTATTATTTGCCTGATAAGCATTGGTTTTTTGAGCATCTTTCTGTACTAAAATACGCCCGTTAAACACCGCTTTAGCATCATCGTCGATAATTCCTTTGTAAAGCTGGTTGCTGCTGCAATTTGGTTTTTCGTGTATCACAAAAACCTGATTATCTACATGTTGCGATTTATCAACAAGGTATAAGCCCTTAAGGTCGGCTTCGGCATTTTGTCCATTTAGTTTAACCTTTATATTATTTCTTATAATACCTCCATTAAGAACCAGTGTGTTTGTTGATAAGCGTGCATTCTCTTCCAATTGTGCATTGACGGTTGTAAATAGTGCCGAATCGGCATCTTTGTTCTGCATTTTGTAGTGGTCAACAAAGGCATTATCGTCTGCAAAAATTTCGGATACAGAATTGATAAAACTTAATCCATGAATAAGCGAGTGGTCGCAATGAACGATGGTTATTTTGCTGTTTTTCCCTACAATAAAAAGGTTGCGTGGATGTACAATGGTGTTTTTATCTGAATTAATAATATTAATTATCTGAATGGGTTTTTCAACAATGACATTATCGGGAACATAAATAAAAATGCCATCGAGTGTAAAAGCGGTATTTAACGCCTGCAGCGGGTTGTTTTCAAAATCGATAATACGTCCAAAATGTTTTTCAACAATTTCGGGGTAGTGAGTCATGGCTTTGTTTAAGCTTCCTATTATGGTGCCGTTATCAAGTGTGCTGATGTCGGCAGAGCGGCTCATAAACCAGCCGTTGTACTGTATTACGGTGTAGGTATCCATTTCGGGCAGTTCGCACTGAAACAGTTTTTCGATATCCACATTTTCGGTTTCGGGCTTCCAGAAATGCTGATAATTGTTCTGCAAGAGTTTGCTAATATCGGTATGTCGCCAGTTTTCGAGTCTGGTGTGAGGGAACCCTTGTTTAATAAAGCTGTTATACGCCAACTCCTTTAAGCCAACAAGCGATTTTGGAAATTGTGCTGTAAGTATCTTTTTATTATTTTGAAATTCTTTAATTAAAAAATCATTCAAATGTATCATGTTATTTATTTTAAAAAATATTATTTCAGTCTTTTATACAACGAATGTAAGCACCGCATGTTTTATTTACTGTTGGGCTGCTCACATATTCACTTTCTTCAACAGATTTTGTTTGTGCGTCATCAGCGTTAAAGTCATTTGCAGTCCACCAAAAAGACATGCCTTGATAACCTAAAACAGATATATCAGGGGCACCATTATAATTTCTACTACCTCCGGGAAGCGCAGAAAAACCCGTTCTGTTATTGGCATGATAATACACCTGCCAAAAATCTGAACAAGAAGCTTTCAAATCATCAGCAACACCGCTGTAAATGTTTTGACCGCCTAAATAACTTATTAGATTATTCCATTCAGCGTTTGTTGACACATGCCAGCCGCCGGGGCATAAGCTTCTATGTCCATTGCTGTTGGTATCAACGGCTAGCCAGTTATATAAAGCCCCAAATAAAATGTAATTATTTGTATCGTTTTCATAAAAACAATAAGCCCCATTGGTATTATTTTGCCATTGTAATGTGTCGTTGCCGATATATTGAATGGGAGTTCCATCGTTGTATTTTATTGTTCTCAAATTTTCAGTCATCCATGTATTATTGCCAATTTTTGCAACAGTGTAACTATTGCTATCGGCATCTGTACACTCAATAAAATTAAAACCAACATTTGTTGTGCTTTGTGTAAGCCAAAGTGTTTCTATTGTAGAATATTTTCCGGAGAACGCTTTAAATATTAACCAACCCTCGTCTTCAATGTCAACATAAATATTGTTTTTATAAACTTTTAATTGTGTTTCTGAAATTTGTTCAAAACTACTATTTTCAATTTTTATTTTTATATCTTCATTACCTGTATTGTTTAAAGATATAAGTTTAGCTGTGAGTATGGTATTAAAAAATTTTATTTTTATTAAATAAGTTCCTTTTCTTAAGCCCTCAATCATCAGCATTACTCTGCCTTCAGGAATTTGTTCCATTTGTTCATATATAAGCTGTCCAAGCACATTAAAAATTTGAATGTTCCCTTTTGTGTTGTTCTTGTTGTAAAAACTCATTTTTGTTTGATGAATGAAAGGATTAGGGTAGAAAGTAATTTTTTCTGTATTTTTAATATCAAAATATCCTGTTTGAACATTTAAATAAAGAATGTCTGTACCATTAACAGTAAATCTTTTACATTGGTTATTCCACCATAAACTATAAAGAGTTTGTATGGAGTCAATGGTATTTGAGGCCCCATGAGCATTGAATGTAATCGTATATGTTTGAGCATTTAGCTGTAAAATTGTAAAAAAAAGTATAATGAAGGTGAGTTTGTATTTCATAAAGAATTAATTTTAATATCCCGCTAAAACCTCTTGAACAACTATTTGTTCATCTTCTCCATCAAAATAACTATTTTGTTTCTTACGTTTTTCAACCATATCTTAGTCAAATATTATTTTATTTTGCTATTTTTTTTATCCTTATTTTCCCAAAAGCCCTATATCTGATATTTCCTTATTTCCACATTTTCCCTATACCTTTTTCCCTAATTTCCCCCATCCCTAGATTTCCCTAGTCTTCTTTCAACCAATCGTAGCCCCTTTCTTCGAGTTCGAGAGCCAGTTCTTTGCCACCTGTTTTAACAATACGACCTTTGTATAATACGTGTACATAGTCGGGGATGATATAATCGAGCAGTCTTTGGTAGTGGGTTATTACTATTGTGGCATTGTCTTTATTCTTAAGCAAATTGATGCCATTAGCCACAATGCGCAGGGCGTCAATATCGAGACCAGAGTCGGTTTCGTCGAGTATAGCCAGTTCGGGTTGGAGAACAGCCATCTGGAATATTTCATTTTTTTTCTTTTCACCTCCGGAGAAGCCCTGGTTTACAGAGCGGCTTGCCAGAGTGGTGTGCATCTCTACGATTTTCTTTTTTTCGTTGAGGAGTGCCAGAAATTCTGTTGCAGGCAATGGTTCAAGTCCTTTGTATTTACGTATTTCGTTAACGGCAGTTTTAAGAAAATTGGTAATGCTTACACCGGGTATCTCCACAGGGTACTGAAAGCCAAGGAAAATACCTTCTCTGGCTCTTTCTTCGGGAGGCATATCAAGGATTTTTTTGCCTTTGTAAATAATATCTCCTTTAATATTATATCCTTCTTTCCCAGCAATAACGTTGGCAAGTGTACTTTTTCCTGTACCATTAGGCCCCATGATGGCGTGCACTTCGCCGGGTTTTACTTCGAGGTTGAAGTTTTGCAAAATGACTTTATCGCCGATGGATACTTCTAAGTTTTTTATTTTAAGCATGATTTATATCTTTTTTTTTTATTGTAACTTTAAGATTGTAAATTATAAATTTATCCAACACTATTTTCTAAGCTTATTGAGAGTAGTTTTTGAGCTTCTACGGCAAACTCCATAGGTAATTTGTTCAAGACTTCCTTGGCATAACCATTTACTATAAGTGCTATTGCTTTTTCAGTATCTATGCCTCTTTGGTTGCAATAAAATAATTGGTCTTCGGAAATTTTAGAAGTGGTGGCTTCGTGTTCAACAATGCTTGATTTATTGTTTGTTTGGATGTAAGGGAAAGTATGTGCACCGCATTTATTGCTGAGCAATAAAGAGTCGCACTGTGTAAAATTACGCGATTGTATGGCATTTTTAGTTATTTTCACCAGCCCCCTATAGCTGTTATTGCTTTTACCGGCAGAAATTCCTTTTGATATAATGGTGCTTTTGGTTTTTTTTCCGATATGAATCATTTTTGAACCAGTATCTGCTTGTTGAAAATTATTTGTAACGGCCACACTGTAAAATTCACCTATTGATTCGTCACCCATAAGAACACAACTGGGATATTTCCATGTAATGGCAGAGCCGGTTTCGACCTGTGTCCACGATATTTTAGAACGGAATCCTTTGCACAAACCCCTTTTGGTTACAAAATTATAAATACCCCCCTTACCTTGTTTATCGCCAGGATACCAGTTCTGTACTGTTGAATATTTAACTTCAGCATTGTCCATAGCAATAATTTCTACAATGGCAGCATGCAGTTGGTTTTCGTCACGCTGAGGAGCAGTACAGCCCTCCATGTAGCTGACATAACTGCCCTCTTCGGCCACAATAAGCGTCCTCTCAAACTGACCTGTATTGGCGGCATTAATCCTGAAATATGTTGACAGTTCAATAGGGCAACGCACACCCTTGGGTATGAAACAAAAAGAGCCATCGCTGAAAACGGCTGAATTGAGGGCTG
>CAZVOS010000025.1:0-11496 GCA_964628845.1 uncultured Bacteroidales bacterium
AATTAAGGAATTTGAAAAAGGTGCTATTGCACACAATCATCTTGAGTTGCTTTGCTGTAACGGTTGTATTATGGGACCTGGTATGACAGAACGGAACGGACATTTTGCCAAACGAACCCGTATTAGTAAATACGTCCAGAATAAACTTCAAAATCTTAATATTGAATCCTGGCAGAATGATGTAAACATGTATAAAAACACCGATTTAAAACAGACTTTCAGCATTATGGATAGAAGACAAGAAATTCCTGATGCTGCAGAAATAGAGTCTGTCCTTTTAAAAATGGGTAAAAAAGATGTATCATCGCAACTCAACTGTGGCGCTTGTGGTTATGACACCTGTATTGAACATGCTATTGCAATAATTCATGGCACTGCCGAAGATGAAATGTGCTTGCCTTATGCCATAGAAAAGCTTCACAAGTCAATAAGTGAATTAAATTCATCTAATGAAAAACTCGCTAATGCCCGTTTACAATTAAAACAATCAGAAAAATTGGCTCATATGGGTCAACTTTCAGCAGGTATTGCCCACGAATTGAACAACCCACTAGGTGTAATTACGATGTACAGTAACCTCATGAAGGAGGATTTAAGGAAAGAAGACCCCATGCTTAAAGACCTTGAGCTGATTGTAGAACAAGCCGACAGATGTAAAAAAATTGTGGGTGGCTTACTCAATTTTGCCAGAAAAAATCAGGTTCGACTTACTGAAACGAACATTCTTGAATTCACTAAAAAAAGCATTGAGTCAGTGGTTTTACCTGATAATGTTAATGTAAATATTGAAGCAAATATTTCAGAACCTTATGTGATGATAGATAACGACCAAATGATGCAAGTTTTTACAAATATTGAAAAAAATGCTATCGAAGCCATGCCTGCAGGTGGAAAACTTTCAATAAATATAACAGGTGATAATAGGCAATTTATTGTTGAATTTTCAGATACTGGGGCTGGTATTTCAGATGAAAATATGGAAAAATTATTCACCCCATTTTTTACTACAAAAGAACTAGGAAAAGGAACAGGACTTGGCTTACCTTTAGTTTATGGTATAGTAAAAATGCATAATGGAAAAATTGAAGTTCAATCAAATAATGATATTAACAAAGGACTTACAGGTACAAGATTTATTTTAACAATTCCAAGAAATAACAAATAAAATTAATAGATATGACAACAGATATAAAAAAAACAGTATTTATTGTGGATGATGATGTAGATTACATCTTCCAGTTAAAAATAATGATAGAAAAGATGGGTTTTAATGTACTAACAGCTTCTGGTCAAAAGGAAGCCGAAGATATGCTCAAAAGCGTTAAACCAGATATTTTTATACTCGATTTGATGATGGAAAATAAGGACAGCGGTTTTATTCTCAGTCATATAATAAAAAAAATTATGCCTGAAGTCCCCATCATAATTGCTACGGCTATCACTTCCGAAACAGGCATGTCCTTCAGCATCGAAAGCGATGATGATAAGAATTGGATTAAAGCAGATAAATACATTGAAAAGGGCTTAAGACCCGACCAGTTGCATCGCGAAATTAATAAACTCTTAAAACTATAAAGACATGATGACATTAAAACTTCTCATCGTTGACGATGAATCAGGTATCAGAAGCGGAGTTATTCGTTCACTTAGAAATTTTAACGTGAGCTTTCCGTTTATGGAAGAAGATTTTGGATTTGATGTTATGGAAGCCGAAACTGGTGAAAAAGCCATTGATATTATTAATAGTCAGATTATTGATATTGTGTTGCTCGATAACCAGCTTCCCGGTATTAACGGTATAGAAGTTCTAAAATATATCAAAAAAAATGAAATAGATGTATCGGTAATGATGATAACTTCTTATGCATCCCTCGATTTAGCTATTAAAGCTACCAACAATGGTGCTTATAACTTCCTCCCTAAACCATTTACACCTCAGGAGATACGAACAGCGATAGAAGGTATCACTAAGAATCTTTACCTTAAACGTATGACACGTAAGTTGAACCAAGAAGGCAAACAAATTCGTTTTCAGTTCTTATCTGTGCTATCCCACGAACTCAAATCACCTATAAATGCCATTGAGGGTTACCTCAGAATAATGCAGGAAAAACAGGTGGGTGAACAAATTGACGATTATAAAGTAATGATTGACAGGTCTATTGAACGACTTAAAGGAATGAGAACATTGATTATGGATTTATTGGACTTTACAAAAATCGAATCTGGTAAAAGAACACGCGAACTGAAAATGATAGACCTCCACGAAATTGCCAGAATAGTGGTGGATACTGTTGAACCTTTGGCTATACAACGTAATATTAAGGTATTTCTCGATGCCGAAGAAGATACGTTTCTAAATGCCGATAGTTACGAAATGGAAGTCATACTTAATAACTTTGTTTCAAATGCAGTTAAATACAACAAAGAGAATGGAAAAGTTTATCTGCATATTAAGAAGATTGATAATGATATAAAAATTATCATTGAGGATTCAGGTATTGGGATGACTCCTGAAGAAGTTTCTTTGCTTTTTAATGATTTTGTACGTATAAAAAATGCAAAAACACGTCATATAACAGGCAGCGGTTTGGGACTTTCTATTGCTAAAAAAATGCTTGAACTGTATAATGCTACAGTAGAAGTTGATAGCACACCTGATGTGGGAACGAAGTTTATACTTAAAATTCCCGCATAATTTTGCATATAATTTGTAAATTTGTTAAAAAATAAAAAATGAAATTTAAACCTGAAAGATACAGTATCACTGATGAGCCAATGAAGCCATTTATTGATACACATGAAATTGAAAGCTTTTTGTTAAGTGAAAAAGCAGATAAATTTAGAATAAGAGATATCATTCAAAAATCTCTTGAAAAAAACCGTTTAACTTTGAGTGAGACAGCATGTCTTTTAAATATTGATGATCCAGAACTAATTATAGAAATTAAGCAGGGGGCACAAACACTAAAAAATAAAGTTTATGGTAATCGCATTGTGCTCTTTGCCCCTTTATACATAGGTAATAAATGTTCAAATAATTGTACTTACTGTGGTTTTCGTTCTTCAAATACTGATGCTGTAAGGAAAACGCTTGATGATGATGAAATTATTAATGAAGTTGAAGCCCTCGAAGATAACGGACAAAAAAGATTGATATTAGTTTATGGAGAACATGCACAATACAATCCCGATTTTATTGCCCACACAGTAAAATTATGCTATAATGTTAAAAAAGGAAACGGCGAAATTCGCAGGGTCAATATTAATGCGGCGCCTCTTGATATAGATGGTTTTAGAACAGTAAAAGAAGCTGGTATTGGTACCTTTCAGGTGTTCCAGGAAACCTACCATCCTGAGATATATAAAACCTATCACCTGAGAGGAAAAAAAGCCAATTATGAATACCGCCTTACAGCACTTGATAGAGCTCAGGAAGCAGGACTTGATGATGTAGGTATTGGAGCATTATTTGGATTATATAACTGGAAGTTCGAAGTTCTGGGATTACTTAGACATACCAATCATCTTGAAGCATGTTACAATGTGGGCCCCCATACCATCTCATTTCCACGTATTAAAGATGCTTCTATGCTTGGGCTTAAAGATAAATACTTTGTCAACGACAGCGATTTCGCCAGAATGATTGCCATACTGCGCCTTGCTGTTCCATATACAGGTATGATACTCACAGCACGTGAACCAAAAGAATTAAGAGATGAAGTTCTGAAGTATGGGGTCTCACAAATTGACGGGGGCACTAAGTTGGAATTAGGCAGTTATGCCAAATCAAACAGTATCAACGAACAACAAGACCTTAACAAAGGTCAGTTTCGTATCAACGACAACCGTTCTTTAAATGAAATTATTGATGAGCTGATGGACCAAGAAATGCTCCCTTCTTTTTGTACAGCTTGTTACAGATTAGGACGTACAGGTGAACATTTTATGGAGTTCTCCGTTCCAGGATTCATAAAGAGATTCTGTACCCCTAATGCCATCCTTACTTTGTCGGAATATATTATGGATTATGCACCTAAACATACTGCTGATAAAGCATGGAAAGTAATTCTTAAAAATATTGAAACCATAGAAGATGATAAAACAAAACAAGAAATTTATAAAAAAATTGAACTTATAAAAGCAGGTAAAAGAGATTTGTATTTTTAAAAGAAGGAATAAGGGTTTAGAATTAAGGCGAAGGCGAAGGCGAAGGAGGAGGCGAAGGATAAGGATAAGGATAAGGACTGAAGATGAATATAAAAACATATTAAACTGTATGACATTTAAATTGTTAATATTACTTACTTAACTCCGAACTCCGAAACTCCGAATTCTAGTTCACTAAGTATAATTTATCCTTAAATTAAAAATTAAATGAAAGGCAAAGATTTAAAACCCCATATAGGCATCTTCGGAAGAAGAAACAATGGTAAAAGTTCTCTGATTAATTATTTAACCGAACAGAATACAGCTATTGTATCTGATGTTGCAGGAACAACCACCGACCCTGTTAAAAAATCAGTTGAAATATTCGGGATAGGACCTGCAATTATTGTAGATACAGCCGGTATTGACGACAGTGGTGAACTGGGCAACTTGCGTGTGGACAAAACCCTTAAAGTTATTCCAACCATAGATATGGCTATAGTAGTTATTATCGATAACGACTTGGGCGATTATGAAGAAAAACTCATTGCGTATTTAGATAACTATGAAGTGCCTTATTTGTTCATACACAACAAATCGGATGTATGCCCTCTTAGCCCTGAACTTAAAAACAGGATAGAAATGAAGTACAAATCAAATGTGCTTGAATTTAATACATTCGATACAGGCCTGAAGGAAAATCTGATTGATTTAATAAACAGGACAATCCCTGAAACAATTTATATAAACAACTCACTTTTCGGCTATATAGTAAAATCCAAGGATGTTGTACTTCTGGTTACACCCATTGATTCGGAAGCGCCTGTGGGTAGAATGATATTGCCGCAGGTGATGGCCTGGCGCGATGTACTCGATAATGATTGTATATGCGTCTCTGTTAAAGAAAACGAATTGGAAGATTTCCTTAAAAAAGGTCTTAAACCTGATTTGGTTGTTACCGACAGTCAGGTTTTTGATTATGTCTCAAAGCGAGTACCTCCTGATATATTGCTTACCAGCTTCAGTATCGTGTTTGCACATTTCAGAGGTAACTTTAAAGCTTATTTGGATGGCACACCTCATATTGATAAACTAAATGACGGTGATAAAGTCCTCATTCTTGAATCCTGTACCCATCAGGTGAGCTGTGAAGATATTGGCAGGTTTAAAATACCAAACTGGATAAAAAAACATACCGGTAATAATCCTGAATTTATTGTCGCTGCAGGCTTAGCAGACATACCAGGTAACATTGATGATTATGCTTTGGTTATTCAGTGCGGGGGTTGTGTGGTAACTCAAAAACAACTCAAAGGCAGATTGAAACCTTTTATCGAAAGAAACATTCCTGTTACTAACTATGGCATGGCTATCGCCTGGATGAACGGTATATTTGAAAGAGTTACTAAACCGTTTATTAAATAATTATAATATAAATAACAACACTAATTATAGTCAAAATTCTAATCACAATAGTCTATTGAGAACAAGCAATAAAAAACAAATTCCAAGCAACAAACAAACTTATAACTCCGGACTCACTAACTTAAAAAATGAACAAACCAATTTTAGATAAAGATACTTTCAGCAAAGAAGACATAATAACCTTGCTTTCAGCAACAGCTAAGGACAGACAATTTCTTTTTGAAAAATCGGCTGCTGTAAAACAGAAATTTGTTGGGAATAACGTTTACTTACGCGGGCTTATTGAACTCTCGAATATTTGTGCTAAAAATTGTTATTATTGTGGTATTAGGAGAGCTAATAAAAATCTTATAAGGTATAATCTTAATGATGAAGAAGTGCTATCTGCTGCAAGATTTGCTTTTGACAATAATTTTGCTTCTATTGTTATTCAGTCTGGTGAACTCCAGTCATATAAGTTTACTGATAGGATATGTAATCTCATTAAGAAGATAAAAGAACTTTCTGATAATAAACTGGGTATTACTTTATCATTAGGTGAGCAAACAGATGAGGTCTATCAGAAATGGTTCGATGCAGGAGCCCACCGTTATTTATTACGTATAGAAACCTCGAATAGAGCACTATACAGTAAAATACACCCACAGGATGCGCTGCATGGTTTTGACAAACGGCTGGATTGTTTGAGAGCACTTAAAAGAATTGGTTATCAAACAGGTACTGGAGTGATGATAGGTTTACCTTTTCAAACTTATAATATTTTAGCCGATGACCTCATTTTTATGCAAGATTTTGATATCGATATGGTGGGCATGGGCCCTTATATAGAACATGCCGATACTCCCCTTTATAAGTATAAGGACTTGTTAATGTCACTTAATGAACGCTTCGAACTGACAATGAAAATGGTGGCCATCTTGCGCATCATGATGAAAGATGTCAATATAGCAGCTACAACAGCTCTGCAAGCCATTGACAAAGTGGGACGTGAAAAAATTATTAAGATAGGTGCCAATATACTGATGCCCAATATTACACCAGGAAAATACCGTGACAGCTATTCCCTGTACGAAGGCAAGCCATGCACCGACGAAAGTGCCGACGACTGCAAAAACTGCATAGAAGCCCGTATTAAAATTGCAGGTGCCAAAGTGGCTTACGGAGAATGGGGCGACAGTCCGCATTTCAAAAGCAAAAATAAGTAAATTGTTTATTTATTGTATTTTTGCACAAACAGAAATCACAGTAATTATGAAAAAATTTATATCTATGCTGGTGTTCTTATGCTTAGCAATATCATTGTTTTCTCAGGGTTTTAAAGATATTAATTTGCCCGAACCCAATAAAAAAGGGGGCATACCCCTGATGGAAGCTTTATCGCTCAGGCAGTCTAAAAGAGCATTTAGTGATAAGGAACTCACAACCCAACAACTATCCGACCTGCTTTGGGCTGCCTTTGGTATAAACCGCCCCGATGATGACAAGAGAACAGCACCATCGGCAATGAACGACCAGGAAATTGATATTTATGTAAGCATTAAATCAGGGGTTTATTTGTATGAAGCAAAAAACAACAACCTTAAAGCCATTAAAGAAGGCGACTTTCGTAAAAAAATGGGGCGACAGGGCTTTGTGGCTGATGCTCCTGTAGTGCTTGTTTTTGTTGCCGATTACAGCAAAATGTCGCTTGCTATGAGTAAAGAAAGTAAAGATTTTTATGCTGCCACCGATGTGGGCTTTATAAGCCAGAATGTGTACCTTTTTGCCGCTTCTGAACAAATGGCTACTGTTGTCCTTGGCATGTTCGACAGGGGCGATATTTCCAAAGTAATTCCTCTGACAAAAAATCAGAAAATATTGCTTACTCAACCACTTGGGTTTCCCAAATAAAATAATAATTAAATTGAAAAAAACTCTTACAGCCATCAAATTGCGTTTCTTTATGCCTGTAGCATTGATAATTACTGCTGTAATTATTTTTCTTACTGTTTGGTTTGTGAGAAACTCCATTCATACATTTAACAAACAACTGCAAAAAACGCTTGAACTTCAGGTTTCAACTATTTCACAGATGTTTGAGCGTGAAAAGTTCTTAAAACTCGAAAAGGTTAAATACAGCTTAAAAGTAGTTGAATCATATTTCTATAATTATCAGCTAGTTACTGATGTTCCGGAGTTAACAACTCATATCGAAAATCAGCTTACAGGCTTGAAGCATGAAACAAAACTTAATAACTGGTTCTTCAACACAAGACCCCTGTATGGCAATAATGCTTTTGTCGATTCAATGCAGTTATTGATAGGAGGTACAATAACAATATTCCAGAAAAATGACAGTGGTTTTGTTCGCATGGCTACTAATGTTCGCAAATCAGATGGGGCAAGAGCCGTTGGAACCTTTATCCCTAATGAATCACCCGTACTTAAACCTGTTAAAGGAGGAGAAACTTATTATGGCAGAGCTTATATTCTCGACGATTGGTACGTTACTGCATACAAACCTATTGTCCAGAATAATGAAGTAATTGGGATGCTTTACGTGGGGGACAAAGAAAAAGATATGAATGAACTTAAAAAAATAATCTCTCAGATTAAAATCGGTAAAAGTGGTTACCCTTTTGTCTTTGACAGAAGTGGATTCATGTACATCCATCCCACTTTAGAAAATGATTATCTAAAGGACAGTCTTCTGATAGCTAAGATAAAAGGACAAAATAAAGGCACTCTTGAATATGAATTCGATAATCAAAAGAAAACATTGTCGTATATGTATTATGAACCCTTTGATATCTACATAGCTGCTTCTGTTATCAATGAAGAAGAAAACAAAGATTATATTAAAAATGCCATCACTGCTGCCGTTGTTGTTAGTTTGTTTGCTGCATCATTTCTTATCATTCTAATCTATTATCTTACTTCCAAAAAGCTGATTAATTTTTTTACCCGCCTGCAACAGTCAAACAAGAAGTTGCAAACAGTGAGCGTAGCTCTTAAAGAATCCGAAGAACGATTCCAGAAACTTTTCGACAGTACAGGTGATGATATTTTTGTTACTGATATTAATGAAAATATTGTAGAAATTAATCATGCTGCATGTAAAACATTGGGCTATACAAGAGATGAATTACTTAAAATGAAAATTACCGATATAAAAACAACAAAATATAAAAACAAAGTATCAGAAAACAGACGGCTCATATTTGAAACCGGCTCATACGCTTTCGAATCTGAACATGTGTCCAAAGATGGCATTGTGATACCCGTTGAATTTATCAGCAGGTTAGTCAGTTATAAAAATGAAAAACTCATTTTAAGTGTTGTTCACAATCTGACCCAACGTAAAGAAACTGAACGTCAAATACTTAGCACCGTCATTCATACCGAAGAAAAAGAAAGGGAGCGTTTTGCCAAAGACATGCACGATGGTTTAGGCCCTTTATTATCTACAATAAAGCTGTATGTTAATGAACTGAAATCTGTTACGATGTCCGAAAATGAAAGAATAGAAATGGTTGATTTTAGCAACCAGCTTATTGACGATGCCGTTAATGCAACCCGTACTATTTCAAACAACCTGATGCCTCGTATCATCAATACCCACGGATTGGTAAAAGCAGTGGAACAATTCTGCCAGATGGTTAATAAAACAAATAAACTTAAGATCTCATTCGAAACTGAAAATATTGAACGCCTCGACCTAAACATGGAAATCATTCTCTTTCGAGTAATCAGTGAGTTGATTAACAACACTATAAAACATGCAGAAGCCGAAAGGATTTTTATACTGCTTCTCAAAAAAGAAAACATCGTATCTTTGTACTTTAAAGATGATGGTAAGGGCTTTGATGTTAATGATGTCATGAATTCAGATAATAAAGGAACAGGACTTAAAAACATCATCAGTCGCATCCGCTCAATAAACGGGAATTACGATTTTAACAGCAAGATAGGGGAGGGCTTCTCAATTAAAATTGAAATGTTCATCTAAAATTCATTACCATGAGTGATAAATACAAAATATATATTGTGGATGACCACGAAATATTCAGGAACGGTCTTAAAATGGTACTTGGAAAACTTAAATACCTAGAACTTGTTGGGGAAGCATCTAATGGTAAAGACTTTCTGGATAATTTATTGTTGTCAAATCCTGATATCGTATTAATGGATATTGAAATGCCCCTTATGAATGGTATTGAAGCAACATTGAAAGCCCTCGAAATAAAACCCGAACTGAAAATAATTGCGCTTACCATGTTTAATGAAGATGAATATGTACAAAATATGATTGATGCAGGGGTAAGAGGTTTTTTAATCAAAAATATCAATAAAGATACTCTCGATAAAGCATTACAAACTGTTATCAATGGAGGTAACTATTTTTCTGAAGAGTTGTTCAGGTTTTTTGCAAGGCAAATGACTAAGGATAAAAAGAAAGAAATGCCTGTTTTAGAACTCACCAGAAGAGAAAAAGAAATCCTTCAACTCATCTGTGAAGGTCTCAGTAATAAAGAAATTGCTGATGTCCTATTTATTAGCGAACGCACTGTTGTTGGTCATAAATCGAATCTTCTGGCTAAAACAGACTGCAAAAACTCAATGAGCTTGATGTCCTATGCCATTAAAAACAAACTTGTAGTTATATGAGCAAGGCAAGAAGTTCGGAGTACCTAGAGTTCGGAGTTCGGAGTGTCCCGGTAGAACGAGTTCGCTCAGTGGCCACCTAAAATACCTAACCAAATCCTTCTCCTTCTCCTTCGCCTTCTTCTTATATTCAACACTGCTTTAAAAACTTATTTTATCCCTTCCCGAAAATATCGTATATCTGTTTTCTTTTATAAACCCAATAAGTATGATACCCATTTTATTTGCTTTTTCAAATGCTTCATGGGTTACACTGGCACGGGTAATAATGGCAGTAAAACCAACATTTAATAACAGATTCAGAATGATAGTGTTGACGCGGCACGAAAGTACTATGACAGCTTGTTCTGTAATCTTGTTTTTGATGAGATAACCTGTAGTTTTGTAAATGACATTAGTACGGGCAATATCTTCAAAAAATGAAATCCTCTCGCCATTTGATTTATAAAGGGCCGCCCCATGCAAAGCACCCGTTCTTCTGAAATTTTCTGATGCCTGATTAAAATCATTAAATACCTTAAATACAATATCTTTATCAAGCTCTACAGATGACTTTTCTAATAATTTTAACTTTTTCTCATTAAAAAAGATTTTCTTACACATACAACTCCATGAGTTAAACTGTTTTACAGTGATATTATAATCCGAACCATAAATTTCGCCTGATGCGAGAGTGTTGTTATCAAGTTCTGTTATCTGGTACAGATAGCCCATTCCCAGTAAGTCGATATGTTCATCTACTGCAGGAAGTATCTCGATGTTCCTCTTGTTAATAGAAATTTTAGTAATACATTCTTTTATAAGCTGGTCTTCTTTTTTTTTTAGTATGCCATCTTCATATAAATAAACAAAATCAAGGGCAATATTTAAGTATTTATCTTTAATTGGTTTCATATAGTAAATTTTGTTTAAAATTAGCAATAATATTCTGAAAAACTACATTATTTTTGCAATTCAAATCTTCACAAATGGATACATACAGGCATAAAGGATTAAGAAAAAAAATGGTTGAGCTTTTAAGAAGCAAAGGTATTAAAGATGAGCAAGTACTTGTAGCCATAGAAAATGTGCCAAGGCACCTTTTTATGGATTCTTCTTTTATCGAATTTGCTTACAAAGACAATGCATTCCCTATTGCTGCAGGACAGACCATTTCACAACCCTATACTGTGGCATACCAATCAGAATTACTTGAAATAAAACCAGGGGATAAGGTTCTCGAAATAGGTACTGGTTCTGGCTATCAGGCCTGTGTATTATGTGAAATGGGGGCCAAAG
>CAZVOS010000026.1:0-11438 GCA_964628845.1 uncultured Bacteroidales bacterium
CAGCCATAGAGGAACATCTGGTAGAAGCTGCTCTCTATGGTAGTAACGATGGGGTCTCCAACCTTCATTTTACCATATCGCCCGAACATAAAAGAAATATTATCACTTATATAGAAAGAGTTTTACCTAATTATATTATGAAATATAATATAAAATTCAATATAAGTTATTCCATACAGGAACCATCAACAGATACTATAGCAGTTGACTTGAATAACGTACCTTTCAGGGAAGATGATGGTTCTTTGTTATTTCGTCCTGCAGGGCATGGCGCTCTTATTGAGAATTTGAATGGATGTTCACAGGAAATGATATTTGTTAAGAACATAGATAACATAGTTCCCGACAGACTTAAAGATATTACTGTTCTTTATAAGAAAGTTATTGGTGGTTTGCTCCTTACATTGAAAGAAGAAGTTAAAGATTATCTGCTGTTGATGGATGCCAAAAACCTTGAATTATCAAAACTTAAAGAAATTGCAAAGTTTGCTGAAGATGAGCTTTTTATCCCTGTTAAACCAATACTTTTAGAACAGAAAGATGATTTAACAGCATATTTAAAAAATAAATTGAACCGCCCCATACGTGTATGTGGCATGGTAGTTAATGAAGGAGAGCCAGGAGGTGGACCCTTCTGGGTTAAAAATAATACAGGAGAAATATCTTTACAGATAGTGGAATCTTCACAAATAAATTTGGCAGATGAAAAACAAAATTTGCTTTTAAAACAAGCTACCCATTTCAATCCTGTTGATTTGGTTTGTTGGATGTATGATTATAAGGGTATAAAGTTTAATCTGGCTGATTATGTGGACAGCCATGCTGGTTTTATAAGTATTAAATCGAAAGATGGACGCGAAATCAAAGCTCTCGAATTGCCTGGTTTATGGAATGGTGCTATGGCAGATTGGATTACCGTTTTTGTTGAAACTCCCCTTATTACATTTAATCCTGTGAAAACTATTGACGATTTACTTCGTAAAGAACATAGCGGAATTGGTTTATAACAATTTTTATGTTAATAATGTGTTTTAAATAAAACTGAATATATGAATAGTTTTTTTAAAAGAAGTATTATTCTATGTTGCTGTCTGATAAGTTATTTTTTATTTTGTGTTTCATGCAATAATGCTCAAAAAGAATCTCAAAACATTTCAACCGAAGATTATAAGGATCCCTTATTAAAAGCCAATCAGCATATGGTAAAAGTAGAGAATGAGGATATAAATAATTATATAAGAAGACATTATTGGGATATGCAGACCACAGCAACGGGCTTAAGATACATGATTTACAAGAACGGAAAAGGAAAAAATGTAAATGTGGGAGATAAAGTGAAGATTGATTTCAAGGTGAATCTTATAACGGGCATTGAATGTTATAGTTCTGCAGAAAATGGACCTCTTGAATTCATTACTGGTAAAGCTGAAGTGATTAATGGACTTGAAGAAGCTGTACTACTTATGAGCGAAGGTGATAAGGCCAAGGTTATCATACCATCACATTTGGCATATGGCCTACTAGGCGATGAAGAAAAAATACCCAAAAGAGCTACGCTTATTTATGATATTGAACTTCTAAAAGTATTTTAACATCATTTAATAAAACTAAAATTCTTTGTTTGTTGAATATGCAATTAATTTTATAGTTTTGCATAAAAAATAGATTATTAATTATAAAATATGAAAAATGAAAAACCTAAAAATTTTTAAACTAACAATCCTGTTTTCTGTACTATTTTCTTTTATGCTGTCGGCACAATCGCTTGATAAAATTAAGCTTACAAACAATAAAGACAGTGTAAGTTATGCCATAGGAATGGATATTGCTGTTAACTTAAATTCACAGAGTATTGAAGTGAATCCAGAGGTTATGGCAAAGGGATTAATAGATTTTCTCAAACAAAATAAAATGATGTTAACTGATGAAGCAAAAATAAAAATAATAGAAGATTTTCAAGTAGAACATACCAAAAAACAGGAAGAAATGGCTCAGAAAAAAGCAGAGGAAATATTAAAGCAGGAGAGGAATTTCTCGAAAACAATAAGAAAAGACCTGGAGTTAAAGTTACTGAATCTGGTTTACAATATGAAGTGATTACAGAAGGCACAGGAAAAAGCCCTTTGCCTACTTCAAAAGTTACTGTACATTACGAAGGGAAGCTGGTTGATGGAAAAGTATTTGACTCTTCATACGAGAGGGGTGAAACCATCACATTTCCTCTTAATGGCGTTATACAAGGATGGCAGGAAGGTCTGCAACTGATGAAAGAAGGTGGTAAGATTATGCTGTATATACCTGCTAACCTTGGTTATGGAGAGCGTGGTGCAGGTAATATTATACCAGGCAATTCAACACTGATATTTACAGTAGAATTATTTAAAGTAGAAGATGAATAACATTATATTATAACACTTATGAAATTAAAATTTTGGTTTTTTATAGGAATTATTGTTGCTATAGCTGCTTGTAATACAGATGGTTATAAAACCACAAAAACAGGTCTTAAATATAAATTTGAACTTCAAAATAAAGATGCACAGAAAGCTGTAATAGGAGATATTCTGGAATTAAAAATGAGATATACTGTAAAGGACAGTGTTATTTTTAATAGTGATGATTATGCACAAAGTATTCCTTTCAAATTAGTAGAGCCCTTATATGATGGCGATGTGGTTGAAGGTATAGCCATGATGGGATTGGGCGACAGCGCCATTTTTATTGTAAGTGCTGATTCATTTTTCTTAAGAAATGTGGGTTTGCCCGAATTACCTTATTTTATTGAAAAAGGAAGTCCACTTACATTTTATATAAGCTTATTATCTATAAAGAGTAAAGAAGATTATGATAAAGAGCAGCTTGAATTACAAAAACAAAAAACAGCCATGCTCGAGATACAACGAAATGAAGAATTGCCTGCCCGTGAAGAGTACCTTAAGAAAAATAAAATAACTGCAAAACCCACATCATCTGGCTTATTTTTTATTGAAATATCAAAAGGCAAGGGTAAACCAGCAAGCGTGGGTACTGTTGTGAATGTACATTATAAAGGTTTCCTATTGAATGGTACTCAGTTTGACTCATCGTATGACCGCAACCAACCTATCAGTTTTAAAATGGGAGGCGGACAGGTAATACCTGGCTTTGAAGAAGGCATCTCGATGATGAAAGAAGGGGGCAAAGCCCAACTGATTATACCATCCGAAATTGGCTATGCCGATAATGAACTGGAGAATATTCCTCCCTACAGCACGCTCGTATATGAGGTGGAACTTGTAAAAGTAGAATAAACAAAAATCAATATTCGGTGTTCGGTATTCTCTTGTTCATTTATTCTTTAGAGGATAATGGTTGAACTCTTCAGTATGAACTCAGTTAAGGGTTAAGGTTAAGGGTTAAGGGTTAAGGTTAAGGTTAAGGGTTAAGGGTTAAGGGTTAAGGAAGAAGAACTTTTTGTATAGATAAATCAAGATTCCTAATTTGTAATTTGATTTCAATAATTTTTGGACAAAACTCTGAACTCCTAACTCCTAATTATTATTTCGTAGGTAATTTCCATAGCTTTCCTGTACATAAAAGACACCCCACAATATTTTTCTTGTGAGAGTTTCACTGCTTTTTCAAGTTTATCGAAGGATAAATCTTTACCGAAGAACTCATATATAATATGCATAGAAGTATAATGTTTAGGGTCTTCATCAGTAAGATTTGATATCACCTGGATTTTTAAATCATCAATAATAATACGCATTTTTTTTAGTATCCAGACCATATCAATGGCTGTACATCCACCAAGAGCAGCGAGCATAAGGGGTTTAGGTCTGGGGCCTTTATCTTCACCACCTATTTCAGCAGGTACATCCATTATGAGTTTATGCCCATTAATTTCTGTTTCAAATGCCATGTTTTTTTTCCAGTTTATTTTTATTTTATGTTCCATAATCTGTCTTTATAATTTGGTTTTTCTTTCAGTAATAAATTTTAATATGCGAAGGGTAGTTTCATTTACATCATTTTCTTTTGCATTAATAATGAGTGGTTTGTGTATTGTCCATTGTTCAATAGCTTTTGCGATAATACTTTCACGAACTACCCAAATCATGGGTTTATCGTATAATTTGAGCAATGAGTTTATTGAGGAAGCCCAGCCATTATTTTTTATTTCCCAAGGCCCTACCTCGTCAATAACTACCATATCAGTATTTTCTAAATGAGATACGTTTAAGAGTTGATGTCCCATGGCGATAGTTACATTATTAAAATAAAAATTGCCTACTCTGGGCATATCTTCACTGCCAGTAATTCTTGATAGTTGGTAAACTCTATAATCTTTTAAGGAAATCAGGTCGTAGCCCACAAAAATATTTTTTTCATTTACTGAGGGTGATATAAAGCCACCTATAGACAGCCCATTTTGTTTTAATTGCTCAACAATTTTACTTAAAAATGTTGATTTTCCAGTTTTTTCATGACCTGTAATAAATATGATATCGCTTCTGTTAATGGCCTTCAATTCAATTTTATCAAGCCATAAATCAATTTGTGAAACAAGCTCGTGAAAGACTTTTACTGGTTTTCTGAAAGCATCATGTAAACGGGGCAAGTTAGCAACAACCATGGGTAATGCATCAAATGCAACTTCAAGAGCAAGAGATACTTGTTGAAAACGTGATTTGGAAAATATACTTTTTATATTTGGATTACGTAATTCAGTACCTAAAGTTGAAAAGCCAATAATTGTCAGTGCGGCTCTGAAGTTCATTTCCAGTCCTATAAATAAACCTTTGAGTGTTCCACCTTCAAATTCACCAAGTGCTGATAAAAGAAAAGCTGATAAAAGGGTAATGCATATAAAAAATAACCAGAATTTAATTTTTGCAAGCGGTTTTAAAGAACGTTTGTATCTGAAAGCCCAAACTGTCATTAAACCTGTTCCTGCAGGCAACCAGAAGTACCACTTATAATAAGCCATTAAATATAAAACACCTATAAGTGTTATTAGATTAAAGAAAAGTGCAAACATTGAGTACCTCATTGTGCTGTCGGACTTTAAGGATTTAATTTGCATGACTTGTTCTACAGTCAGACTTTTAATCTGTAATGGTTGCTTAAGTGTTTTTCTCCCAATATAAATACCAAAAGCGGCAGCTATAAATCCCATAAAAGAATATATAAATAGAAGTATCAATAGGGGCCACCAAACGTTATCGTTCTGGATTTTCAGAAGTAGTTGCGAATATGTGGACAGACTTTTATATAATTCTATAATGTTAAAGCCGTATATAATAATATAATTTATAATCATATGAAACAAATTCCACGACATGGCTAAGATACCAGCCAAAACAAACGAAAACATATTTCTACGAAGAATTCTGACAGATAATTCCATAAGAATGGACTCACTTAAAATTGCTATCATTGGTCCTAAAATGATGGCGCTGGGTGAAATTGATTTCATTAAAGCACATATCAGCCCTGCACGCCAAAACAGCCCTTTTTCTTTCCATATATGTGCTGCTGAAATCAATAATACAATACCCACAGAAGTTAAGATGTTACTTCTGAAAGGTAGTTTTAAATTATGCAGGAAACTTCCCAGAATTATTTCTGATGCTGCCCATAAACAGCCCAAAACAGCAGCTTTTAACCAAACATTATTTAATGTACTAATTTTTGGCATTGAGCAAACATATTTTTTTAGCACAAGAGTATTGAAATAGATGATATCCTGCCCCACCTTCTTCTATAATATGAAACATTTTTTCGTCATCAATAATTTTTATAGCTCCAATAATATTCACATGATGTTTAAAAAAAATATCAGGAATTATACTTCCCGTAGGCCCCACAACAATAAGTTGTTTATCATGGGATATATTTTTTAAAAGTTCATCTAAGGTGTTGTTGACCAATGTAGAACCAGTTATGATAATGATATCCGACTGTGAGAAGGCCAATTTTGATTGGTGTGCAGGAACAAAATACTTTTTTTGTTCTTCATCCAATGCATTTTCGTCAAGTTCAACAACGAAAAGCTTACTTGAACATTTAGAGATTTTACTAATATAAGATTGAAAAGCACCTACAATACATATAGAATCAGTGTCTTTTAGCTCAATAAGTTCAATGGGGTCTTTGTCCTCAATGATTTTGTAATCACCTTTTTGCATTATTTCAGCAGATAAAGCGTTTAAAACAGCCAGCTTTAAAACATCAATAAGGACAGAATTTGTTTGGCAACTGAATAAATCGGAAACGTATTGTCCTATAATTTTCCCAGCACTAAAGCTGCTGAAATCTTTTTTTCTGTTATAAGTTTTGTTAAAGTAGCTTTGAGTTTCTGTTTTTGCCATGCCGCAGAAGCCCGTTGATAATTTAACTGCTGTAAAGTGTAAACCAAAAGTAACTTTTTCAATTATGGCTGATTGAAAGAGTATAGGATATTTGTTTTTAATAAGGGATAATGTTTCTTGTAAAATCATAACTCAACGAAATACCTTCATTTAAATGAAATATATGAAAGAAGAATAAACAGATTCCGTTCCAGTTCTAATCCTATTTGCTAATAATTTTAAATTCAGTACGTCTGTTAAGCTGGCGTCCTTCATCAGTATCATTAGAAGCAATAGGTTGTTCAAATCCATATCCTTTAAATTCGAGGCGTGATTTGTCTATACCTTTTTTGATAAGATAATCCACAACAGCTTGAGCGCGACTTTCGGACAATTTGTTGTTATAGGCAGCACTGCCAATATTATCTGTGTGGCCTGATATTTCAATTTTCAGTTTAGCCATTTCTTTCATAAGTTCGGTTAATCGGTCTAATTCAGATGTTGATTCGGGACGAAGAGTAGCTTTATTGAAATCGAAAAATATGTTGTTGAGTACGATACTGCGGCCTACTTCAATTTTCTTCATCAATATATCTTTTTCGATTTCCTGATATCCTTGTGATGAGCTTATGTTAAAGTTTTCGGAGTGGAAGAGGTAGCCGTCACATTTTACAGATAAACCATAATTCTTACCCGATGGCAGAGATACCAGAAATCTGCCTGTTGCACTGTTGCTTTCAAAACTGGCAATCTTTTGGTTGAGTTCATTATCATATAATTCTAATACTGCGTACAGGGGTGTTAATGATTGTTCATCTTTAACAGTGCCTTTGAGTAGGGTAACCTGACTGGTTTTTATTTCCACAGCCGATTGAATATTGGCAGCTTTTATAGGTTGTGAAGTGATGGCTAGAAGTTCATCTTCTGTATTAAAAACGACTGGTTTTTCTGCACCAAGAAAGGTAATCACATAGATATCCTGTCCTCCTATACCACCAATTTTTTCTGATGAATAATAACCCCTGATGCCATTGGCAGCCATTGTAAAAAACACATCATCATCGGGTGTGTTAATGGGGTAGCCGATGTTTTCAGGTTCAGACCATCTGTCATTTTCATAAACCGATTTAAAAATGTCGTAGCCCCCCATATTCCTATGTCCCTTCGAACTGAAATATAAGGTTTTACCATCGGGATGTATAAAGGCACTTTCTTCATCAAATTCGGTGTTGATGTTAGGGCCTAAGTTCATTGCTGGACCCCATTTCCCTTTTTGATTCTTGGTTGACATATATATATCCCTGCCACCAAAACCTTTTGGCCTTTGACTAACAAAATACAGTGTCCTTCCGTCAGGGGATAAGGAAGCTGATGATTCGTGATATTTTGTAGTGATGGGCTTTTTCATTTTCTTGGGTTTCGACCATTTTTTACCTTTCGATTTACATTCATAAATATTGCCTCCTTTAGTGCCTTTATAAATATATAATGTTTGCCCATCAGCAGATAAGCCCGCTGTGGCATCGTGTCCCTCAGAGTTAAGTGGTTTGCGTGGATTTTGTGGCATTGTCCACTTATTATTAAGTTTTGTGCTTATTAAAATATCTTCAAAGTACTGTAAATCCTGTGGGTCACGTTTTCCTTTTGTCGTATTTTCACGTCTGGAGGTAAAAAATAATACCGACTCATCTGCACTAATCATAGGACTGTAATCGGGATGTTTTGAGTTAACCACATCGCCCATATTGTCAATAAAAACGCGTATTGGCTTCTGAACAAGTTCCTTACCTACATTACATTCGTTTATCCTCCTGTCAATAACCTTATTGTATTGAGTCATCTCAGTAGAGGTTAATGTATATTTGAAGTTATTGTAATTTTCAATAGCTTTATCAAAATCAAGTTTCAACTGATATCCTCTGGCTAAAAGAAATAAAACATCAACGGATACTTTTGGATTTAATTTGATGGCATTTTCAAAGAAATCGACTGATTTTTCTTTTTGAATGGTTCCTAAATAGCACTTTCCAATTTTGTAATTAAGTTCTGCATTATTTGGGTTGAATTCCTGTGCTTTAATATAATAATCAATCGCCTGCAAATACATGGCTTGCCCCATATTATAATAAGAATCTCCTTGTTTTATATTTTTTAAAGCTTTATTAAGGTCTTTCTTCTGATTTGGGAAGTTCTTTTTATGAAAATCAACATTCTGGCTAAAAGCAGTTACAAAACAAAACAGAAGAATTATTAAAAGAATTTTATTGGGCTTTATATTTTTATTCATGATTTTTAAATTAAATTATTTTCAAAATTGAAGAAATTAATTATTATCTGTTACATTGTAAGTTTATATAGTTGTTTGCTGAATTTAAGCCCAGTTCAGCAGCTTTTTGCCAATCGGCACATGCGCCTTTATCATCTCGTAGCATTTCTTTTGAAATACCGCGGTTGAGATAGGCATAAGCATAATTTGGGTCAATATTGATGGCTTTATCAAAATCGTTTATGGCATCCTGATATTTGTTTTGTTTATGTTTAACATTACCTCTGTTATTAAGGGCATAAACATAATCTGCCTTTATTTTCAGAGCAGCATTAAAGTCGGCTAAAGCACCATCATAATCTTGGGTCTCGTATTTAGCTTTGCCTCTGTTGTTGTAAGCTATGTAATAGTCGGATTTAAGTTTAATGGCTTTTGTAAAATCCTCTACAGCGCCTTTGTAATCTTCGTTAAGGGATTTAACGCTACCTCTGTTATTGTAAATAAATGCCGATTTATCATCAAGGATAAGTGCTTTTGTGTAATCTTCAATTGCACCTTTATAATCTTCAATTTGTCTTTTGGCACTGGCCCTGTCGTTGTATGCAAATGCAAAATCTTTTTCATTATCTATAGATTTATCATAATCTAAGATAGCTTCATTGTATTTGTTCAACTGGAAATAGATACCCCCTCTGTAATAATATGCCTGAGCATTTGTAGAATCCATTTCGATTGCTTTGGTTAAGTCATCGAAAGCTTCGTTCATGTTTTTAAGCTCATATTTGGCTTTACCACGACCAAAATAAGAGTAATCTGAGGGTTTAATGCTGATAGCTTTATCAAAATCGGTAATAGCAGATGTGTAGTTTTTCAACTCTATCTTAACAATGCCTCTGTTGGAATAGGCCTTGTCAAAATCGGGTTGTTCCTGAATGGCCTCATCAAATTTTTTAATGGCTTCGTTATAGTTCTTTTTTTCAAAAAGTTTAACGCCTTCATTATAGAGTTTTTCTGCTCGGAATTGCTCTACTGTTGAGGCAACTACAATAGAATCCTGTTGAGCAAAAGTTTGTTGGGTGATGATAAGATTAATTAAAACCAGCAAAAAAGGAATTTTTATTCTATTCATGATGTTTATTTTAAGATTATATTAATTAGCATCAATAATTTTAAATTCTGTACGTCTGTTCATTTGTCTGCCAACTTCAGTATCATTGGGAGCGATAGGCATATCGAATCCATATCCCTTGGATGTGAGACGTGAAGCAGCTATACCTTTACTGATAAGGTAATCGACTACGGATTTAGCCCTGTCGCCTGATAGTTTTTTGTTATAATTTGCAGAGCCGATATTGTCTGTATGTCCGGATATTTCTACAATGATTTTGGGGTTTTCGGATAATAATTTAACAATTCTGTCGAGCTCGTTGGTTGACTCTGGCCTTAAAGTAGCTTTATTGAAATCGAAGAAGATATTGTTTAAAACAACAATACTTCCCACTTTTATTTTTTTCAGGAAGATTTCTTTATAAACCTCTTTATATTCTGATGTAGAGTCTATATTAAAATTTTCAGAATGAAACAGATAGCCATCGGCCTTAACAGAAATACCATAGTTAACACCAGAGGGAAGAGAAATAAGATATTCTCCAGTAGTTTTATTTGATTCAAAATTGGCAATATCTTCATTGTTGCTCAGGTCAACAATGTCAATTTCGGCAAATATTGGTTCTTTTGTTTCCTCATCAAGGATGTGTCCTTTTAATAAAGTGAGGAGGTTTACAGCATCTTTGAAAATAATTTTATACAAATTGTTTTCGCCTTCTTTTGAGGATGAAAAATAACCATGTCTTCCGTTAGCAGTTACAGAAAAAAACATATCATCTAAAGGGGTATTTATTGGATATCCAAGGTTTTCGGGTTTTAACCAACCCCTGCGACCTTTTTTCTGAACTTTAAAGATATCGTAGCCCCCCATAGAATTGTGACCTTCTGAACTGAAATATAAGGTCATGCCGTCGGGATGCATAAAAACACCTTTTTCATTGCGGTCTGTATTGATGTTTCTGCCAAGGTTTGTAGCTCTTCCCCAAACGCCGTTACGGTTTTTAGTAGCCACATAAATATCGCTGCCACCTCTGCCACCTAATCGTTCACTTACAAAATAAACTGTTCTGCCGTCGGGAGAGAAGGAGGCAGAGCCCTCGTAAAACTCAGAATTAATAGGGTCACCTACAGCAACAGGTTCCGTCCAACTATCTCCGTCTAGATGACTTTCAAAAATATCACCTCCACCCATATCTCCTTTATATATAAATATACGCTGCCCATCAGGCGATAATCCCACTGAAGCATCATGAAAATCAGAGTTTAATGGTTCTCCAGGGTTTACTGCTGCTGTCCAGTCGCCTTGAGTTGTTCTTGTTGTGATATATATATCTTCAACATAATCGTAGGGGTCAATTTTCTTTTTTATTTCCCAATCCTTGCCTCTTCGCGATGTGAAAATCATCTTTGTTTCATCAGCATTTACAATGGGGCTGTAATCAGAATATTTTGAATTGACTAAATTACTAAGCTTGACGATTTCTACATTCACAGGCGAATCCATTAACTCAATGCCAGCTAAACATTGTGCAATTTTTTTATCGAGCAGCTTACCCCAGCCATCTCTTGATAACTGAATTTTTGTAAGAACACCTCTGTGTGCATTAAATTTATTGATGGCTTTTTCAAATTCGTAATTCAGATGGTATGCTTGAGCCAAGAAGTAATTAATGTCTTTATGAATACCAGGGTCCAACTGTTGAGCCCTTTCAAAAAAAGGAATTGATTTG
>CAZVOS010000027.1:0-11419 GCA_964628845.1 uncultured Bacteroidales bacterium
TGCAGCACCTGAGTTATAAGTGTTATTGAAAAAGACTAAATCACCTTTTTCAGCATTACCAAACACATGGAGTTTATAAGCAGGAGTATTGGTCATGATTCCCACATTACCGTTTTTTAGCACAGTCATGGCATTGCTTATTACTGAAGGGCCTGTGCCATTGCCGATAACAAACAGTCTGTCATTGGCATTCCATGTGTCTATTCCACCAGCAGGAATATAAGAGGTATTATAAGCTCCGATTGCTGTTTCATAAATAGAAGGAGCCGTTGTATATCCCCCCATGGAAGTAGAAGCATTACCCGAAGCGATTGTGCTTATACCCATGGCAGTTGAATACCATGCTGAGGCTAATGTACCAGATCCCATAGCAGTAGCAGCTATTTCGGTAGCGGTTGAATATCTACCCATTGCTGTGGATTGACTTCCTGTAGCATTAGTTTGATCGCCCATAGCACAAGAAGCATAACCCGAAGCTTCTGCATTATAACCCGAAGCAGTAGCAAAAGCGCCTGATGCTAAAGAAAGAGAGCCTAAAGCAACAGATGATGCGCCCTTTGCTTTTGTATTATAACCCATAGCTACAGAATAAATACCTATACTGTCTTTATCCCAATGTGTGTCAGACACATAGCCCGCTCTGAGAGCAGCTTTATCGGGATACCACATAAAGCGGGTACCATTTCCTGTAGCTGGAGGTTCACCTGCAGAAGATTTGTATGAACCAACAAACAGCACATTGCCTTCACCAGTCCCTGTACCATTAGTGTGTAGCAGGGCTGTAGGAGTCGTTGTGCCAATACCTACATTGGCCGTATTATTTTTATAAATGTTATTACCGTTTAGCGTCCATACGCTATTGAGGGTGTTGCTGTTCCAGCTTAAGCCGGTACCGGCTGTAAAAAGATTGCTACCTGTTGGAATAGCTTCCCATGTAGCATTACCAGCGGCATCGGAGGTTAACAATTTTCCAGCTCCGGGAGCTCCTCCCTGAACCCTTAATGTCCCAAATATTGAAACATTACCATCGAAAAAACCTGCCCAGTTGGTGGTAGCACCCGAAGCGTAACCATATATACCATAAGCAGTTGCTCCTCCGGTAGCCCAACCATGAACCCCGGTAGAGATACCATTTGTGCCTGTAATCTCAGCTTTGCCATGAACACCCCTGGCGAAAGCAGTTGATGCTGCATCTGTTCTTTGTGAAAGACCATATACACCATAAGCATCTTGTGTTGTTGAAACAGATTTAAAAAATCCACCATAGGAATATGCAGAATTTCCTGTACCAGCAAAGTTGCCTTCTCCATAAACGCCATAAGTAAAGGAAGAGCCTGTTGTAGTATGTTTGAAATAACCGCCAGTACCAGTAGATGGCCCAGTGTTCATGTCTGAATAAAAACCGTAAGCAGCGTTCCCGGTTGATTTAACCGTTCCCAGTACATCGAGTTTTGAGGTAGGAGATGTTGTGCCGATACCGATATTGGTACCGTCGTTATAAAATAAGCTATTAGCAACCCAGCCTGAGCCATCATATCTTAAAGTCTGGTTGGGAGTACCTGAAACTAAAGGACCAGTAGCACCTGTGGCACCTGTGGCGCCTGTTACGCCGGTAGTACCGATAGGACCTGTGGGACCGGCAGGACCAGGAACAGTAGAAGCAGCACCGGTAGGACCAATAGGACCCGTAGGGCCAATCGGGCCAGTAGGGCCGGCAGGACCGGCAACAGTAGAGTTGGCACCTGTTACACCAGTAGGACCAATCGGACCGGTAGAACCGGCAGGACCTGCCACAGTAGAAGCAGCACCGGTAGGACCGATTGGGCCAGTAGCGCCAATAGGACCAGTAGGGCCGGCAGGACCGGCAACAGTAGAAGCTGCTCCTGTTGGGCCAATAGGGCCTGTGTTACCTGTGACTCCTTGTAAACCTGTGTTGCCTGTATTTCCGGTTGGGCCTGTAGCACCAGTAGGGCCAGCAGGGGCTTCAAATTCAACCCAGTGTGTCAGGTCGTTTTTAGGAAGGACAGTAGATACAAAGCTTGATGCGAACTGAACAATCCACATTGAATTTACAGAGGGATTGGTAGATGAAGTAGAAAAAACGTAATCGTTTGGAGCATAGGTTGTTCCACTAGCCCAGTTGCCTCTGTTGGTCAGACCAACGCCTGCCTGACCCTGAATTCCTGTGGGACCGATTGGACCTGTTGAACCTGTAGGACCAGCAACAGTTGATGCTGCACCTGTAGCACCTGTGGGTCCCGCAGGACCTGTGGGGCCTGTGGGGCCGGCTGTACCACTGCCACCCGAGCTTGCTGAATACAAGGCATAAGGCACACTTAGGAGCTGGGTAGCGCCCATATCCACATAGCCAGAGCCGGAATTAACTTCAATCTGAATATAAAATGAATTTGTGCCCCATGTAATGGAAGCAAAAGAACCGCTAACAACAGTACCTTCACCAATACTGAGATTAACCAAACCATACTGGTTGGTTGTGGGGTTGAAGGTTTCCTGATATACGGCTGTACCACTGCCAGAACCTTGTCTTATAGTAACTCTTATTGGGGTGTTCTGGTTGGCAATGATATTGCCTGAGACATCGCGCAAAACGGCTTGGTATTTAAAGCTTTGAGGAGCTTGCGCTTGTAGGAAAGATAAAAGACAAAAGTTAAAAGATAAAAGTAAAAAGACTAATAAGCTGAATTTTTGTAGTGTTTTTTTCATGTTTTTTCAGTTTTTGTTATTACTTGATTATAATTAATTTAAATGTTTTTGTTTGTTCGTTTTTTGGGTTAATGACTTGCAAATAATACGTTCCCGTTGCCAGACTACTGACATCGAAAGCTACTTTTCCGTATGCGTTTGCCTGGTTTTTCAGAAGTTTACCTGTAACATCAAACATATTGATATCGAGCAGGTTGTAGTTTTGCGGAATGTCAATATTGACAAGTTCACTCGTAGGATTGGGATAGATAGTAATTTCGGCAAACAATTCTACATTTTCAATAGCTACCAATGTAAGATTGGTCTGGTGAAAACCTTGTGTTAAGGTATTGCCACCGGCCGTAAATGTTTCAATAACCGCTTCTCCAAGGGTGAAATCCATCTTCACATTACCTGCTGAAGCGGAGCCACCTGTACTTGAAATGACAGAATTCTGAATTGTCTGACCAAAAACCAGAGTCGCACTTAAAAGTAAGGCTGTTATTAACAGAAAAAGGGGGTTGTTCATAGAATTATATTTTGGGTTAAACAATTGAAAATTATAACATCCAAAAATACAATAAAAATTTTACTGATAAACAAAATAATAATATTTATAAAATTGTTTTTTATTATTATAAATTTGTTTTTTATACTAAATAAATGTTCATGTCAAATATAGCTTCATATAATGAAACTGACTCAAAACTAAAAAAAGTGTCATTCTGAACGAAGTGCTTGCACTGAGCAAGGTCAAAGTGAAGAATCTGCCATCAAAGCAGGTATTAATAGATGCATCGCTACGCTCAGCATGACAACAAACGCTCAGCATGACAAAAACATTCAGCTTAAAAAAAACAGTACAATATTTATCACAGAAGCACTAAAGGTACACGAAAAAAATGCGTTTATTTCAAATCAGCCAAAGCCGATTTAATTCTTTTTACAGCTTCTATAAGCAAATCTTCAGAAGTGGCATAAGAAAAACGTATACAGTTATCATCACCAAAGGCAGAGCCAGGAACCATAGCTACAAATACTTTGTTGAGTATGTACATACAAAGTTCTGCACCATCATTTACAGTTATTTTGCCATCACTTTTTCCATAATAGCTTGACACATCGAAGAAGACATAAAAAGCACCAGGAGGGATGTTTGTTTTGATACCTGGAATATCTTTGAGCAAATCGAGAACGAGGTTACGTCTTTTTCTGAAAGACTCAAGCATCATATTTACATCTGTTTTATCACATTTAAGTGCTTGTAATGCAGCCCTTTGAGCTATAGAAGAAGGTGCAGATGTGATTTGCCCTTGTAGTTTGTCGCATGCCTTGGCAATATCCTTATGGGCTGCCATATAACCAATACGCCAACCTGTCATTGCAAAACCTTTAGAAACACCATTAATTGTGATGACCCTGTCTTTAATATTTTCAAACTGGGCAATACTTTCGTGCTTACCTTCAAAAATAATATGTTCATAAACCTCATCCGAAATGATAAAAATATGTGGGTATTTTTCAAGCATTTCTGCTATAGCCAGTAGCTCCATCTTACTATATGCAGAACCAGTAGGATTACAAGGTGTGCTGAAAATAATCAGTTTACTTTTTGGAGTGATAACCTCTTCGATTTGACGTGGTGTTACTTTAAAATCATTCTCAATTTTTGCTGAAATATAAACAGGACGGGCTTCAGCCAATTTAATGATTTCTTTATAACTTACCCAGTAAGGAGCAGGTATAATAACTTCTTCGCCTGGATTTACAAGTGAAAGAACTGCATTGGCTATTGATTGTTTAGCCCCGTTTGAAACCACAATCTGATTCGGTTCATAACTCAGATTATTATCTCTTTTTAGCTTATGACAGATGGCTTGCCTTAAATCAAGATAACCACTCACCGGCGTATAAAAAGTATAATTGTCATCTATGGCTTTTTTAGCAGCTTCTTTTATTATATTCGGGGTATTAAAATCGGGTTCTCCCAAGCTTAAACTAATCACATCATGTCCTTGTGCTTTAAGTTCCCTGCTTAAATTCGCCATAGCTAATGTTTCCGATTCAGCTAATTTGTTAATTCTCTCCGACAAATATTTTTTCATAATATGCTTTTTAAATTAGTACTTTTTTAAAATAAAATTATTAAGGCAAAGTAAAAAAGAAAATTTGAAAAAATTTAAAAAAATTAAAAAAACTATAGCCGCTCAAAAATAATGGAATACTCATAAATATTAAGGATTTGATTTAATGACACTTTGTTGTTCTTTTATCTGTATTGAAAAAACTTGAAATTTAGGAGGAAGTAACTGCAAATTTTTATTTAAAAGCTTTACAATATAATTATCTTTGCTTCGTATTTATAAAATTATTATCGAATTTATTATTGTATGAAATTATATAAGTTAGTTATTGTATTTCTATTTACACCAATTATATTATTTAGTCAGGAAATAATCAGCGATTTATCTGTAAATTTTCTTCAAAAAGAATCTATAAAAACAATACAAAGCAATAAATCAGAAAAAACAAACTATATTGTTCTTCCATTTAAGGATGATTTTTCATTACTGACAGTTTTTCCTGCATCAGATTTATGGGCAGATAAATATGCATTTATAAACAACAGCTATCCTGTTAATCCAATTACAACCAATGTTTCAACACTTGATGCATTGAACGATTCGGGTATGATATATACCCATGCCAACTCTTCTTCATTTATTGCTGACTTTCTCACTTCTAATCCTGTAAGACTTGATTCTGCACTACAAGGGGCAAATCTTATCCCTGTAGAAATTAGTGATTCTATTTACTTAAGTTTCTATTATCAGCCACAAGGCATTGGCAATAAACCCGAAGGGCACGATTCCTTAGTATTGGAATTTTTCTCTCCTGCTGATTCGATGTGGCATTGGATATGGAGTGATGCAGGTAAGAGTTATCAGGATTTTCACAACCTGTATCAGACCGACTTTAAGCAAGTGATGATTCCTATTACTGATTCTTTGCTTTTCTTTCACAAAGATTTTCAGTTTCGTTTTTACAACTATGCGAGTATCGCCAACACCTATGAGCCCAGTTGGGCAGGCAATGTTGACCATTGGCATATTGATTATGTCTATTTAAACAAGGGACGTTCTGTTAATGATACTGTTTACGAGGATGTTGCATTTACAGGACTACCACAGTCATTACTTACTAAATACCATGCTGTTCCATGGCCCCATTATTCATCATCATTTCAGATGAACACAAGTGAAAACCTCCCTTATGTGAATCTAAGCGCCATCACCAAAAATGTCAGCCGTAATTTTTCAATTATTGATTTATTTGATAACTCTGTAGCTTTTAATTATTCAGGTGGCAATCAAAATTTAGCGCCTTTCGAAACAGAAGATTTTTCAGCACCCGTAAGTTATACATTTGCTTCGGCATCAACAGATACGGCTCTCTTTGAGTTAAGAGCCACCATCAATACCACACCAGATATAAACAGAAATAATGACACCATCCGTTTTTATCAAAGGTTTTACAACTATTATGCTTATGATGACGGCACTCCCGAAAACGGTTATGGACTGACAACCAACAATGCCATGCTGGCTTATAAATTCACTTCTGTTGTAGCCGACACCCTCAAAGCCATACAGATGTTTTTTAACCAGACATACCAACAGGCCAATCAAAAATATTTTTTCCTTACTATATGGACAGGCACCAATGAACCTGAACAGATTATTTATCAAAAAGCCGGTTTGACTCCTATATTCGAAGATGAATTAAACAAATACCACAGCTATCACTTAGATACTACAATCATCATCAACGGCACTTTCTTTATCGGATGGAAACAAACTACGGGAGACAATCTCAACATAGGTTTCGACCGCAACACCAACTCAAAAGAGAACATCTTTTACAACGTCAGCGGCACCTGGATGAATTCTATGTATGATGGCTCACTTATGATTAGACCTGTATTTGGGAAAATGTTTAACACCTCCCTTAGTGAAACTCCTGCTGAGAAAATCCCCCATTTCACAGCTTATCCAAATCCCAACAAGGGTTATAAAATATCCTTTTCTTCTTCCGTTAGTAATGATGAAGATTTAAACAACTTCAATTTCAAACTAACAGATCTGATGGGTAAAATAATTTTTCAAGTCCCGTTTTCTATGGAAATAGAATGTCCTATGCTTTTATCAAACGGCATTTATTTTTACACCATTACACATACGAAAAACCCTGCATTTATACAAAAAGGCAAACTGATTATATCCCATTAATGGAAGATAGTTTAGATATTATTGAAGCTGAAGAGCAGGAATTTTTTGAACATTTTCGCCTTAGTGTTGATAAGGGGCAGGGCTTATTACGTATAGACAAATTTCTGATGAGCCGCATCGAAAATGCTTCTCGCAATAAAATTCAAAATGCAGCCAAAGCAGGAAATATCATAGTAAACAACAAAGCCGTTAAACAAAATTACCGCGTAAAACCTGGAGATGTTATTTCAATAGTGATGGCTCAGCCACCACGGGAAATTGAAATGCTCCCCGAAAACATCCCCTTGAATATTGTGTATGAAGATGAACATATCATCATTATAAATAAAGCAGTTGGCATGGTAGTGCACCCCGGCTTTGGCAATTATACTGGCACTCTTGTAAATGCTCTTTTGTATCATTTTAAAGAAATCTCGACTATAAAAGATATGGATGTCCGTCCAGGACTTGTTCACAGAATTGACAAAAACACCTCTGGTATTCTTTTAATCGCCAAAAATGAAGTTGTTCAGACACGCTTAGCCAAAATGTTTTTCGACAAAACAATTGACCGTATATATCATGCTCTTGTATGGGGTGATTTAAAAGATGACGCAGGAACAATTACAGGACATATTGGAAGAAGCTTAAAGGACAGGAAAGTAATGCATGTGTTTCCAGATGGTGCTTACGGAAAACATGCCGTTACCCATTACAAAGTTCTCGAAAGATTTAATTATGTTACTCTTGTCGAATGCCGTCTCGAAACTGGAAGAACACACCAGATAAGGGCGCATTTCAAATACATCGGACACCCCTTATTCAACGACGAAACCTATGGAGGCAACCGAATACTAAAAGGCACTACTTTTTCTAAATACAAACAATTCATCCTTAACTGTTTTGAAATAGCCCCACGCCATTGCCTGCATGCCAAATTCTTGGGTTTTTCGCACCCTGTAACACGTCAAGACATAGGTTTTGATTCAGAGTTACCCCCTGATATGCAAATGCTTATAGAAAAATGGAGAAAATATGCAAAAGGGATATATGAGATATAATGCTCATAAATAAGAAATTTTATATACTTTTGCACCCATGAAAAATATCCGTAATTTTTGTATCATTGCCCACATAGACCATGGCAAAAGTACTCTGGCCGACAGGTTATTAGAATTTACCGATACCATATCGTTACGGGAACTGAAAGAACAAACGTTGGATAATATGGACCTCGAAAGAGAAAGAGGCATCACCATTAAAAGCCATGCCATACAAATGGCTTATGAGCTGGATGGTGAAAATTACATTCTCAATCTGATTGACACGCCAGGGCATGTTGACTTTTCTTATGAAGTATCCCGTTCAATTGCCGCCTGCGAAGGGGCCTTACTGGTTGTTGATGCAGCTCAGGGTATTGAAGCACAAACCATTTCTGTATTATATCAGGCACTCGACCACGACCTGACAATAATTCCTGTCCTCAATAAAATGGACCTCCCAAGCGCCATGCCTTACGAAGTAAAAGACCAGATTATTGACCTCATCGGTTGTGATGTTGATGATATTATTGAAGCAAGCGGTAAAACTGGCTTCGGCGTAGATGTCATATTAGAATATATCATAAAAAAAATACCTGCTCCTAAAGGTGATGTGAATGCCCCCCTCCAAGCTTTGATTTTTGATTCTGTCTTTAATTCATACCGTGGTATCATTGCCTATTTCAGAGTATTAAACGGCACTATCAACAAAGGCGACCGCGTGAAATTCTGGAATACAAAAAAAGAATATTTCGCCGAAGAAATTGGCATCCTAAAACTTGAACAGAAATCTACTGGAACTATATCTGCCGGAAATGTTGGCTACATAATATCAGGCATAAAAGATGCCCGTGAAGTTAAAGTGGGCGATACCATTACACATGTTTCAAACCCATGCAGCGAAGCCATCATTGGTTTTGCAGATGTAAAACCGATGGTTTTTGCAGGCATTTACCCTGTTGATACCGATGAGTTTGAAGAACTGCGTACAGCCATGGAAAAACTACAGCTTAATGATGCAGCCCTTACCTTCCAGCCCGAATCATCTGCAGCTCTCGGTTTCGGATTCAGGTGCGGCTTCCTGGGTATGCTTCACATGGAAATAGTACAGGAACGCCTCGAAAGAGAATTCGACATGACTGTTATCACTACTGTTCCCAATGTTTCTTATAAAGCTTATACCACCAAAGGAGAAATGAAAGTGGTTAACAACCCATCGGACCTGCCAAACATAAATGTACTCGATTATATTGAAGAACCCTTTATCATTGCCCAGATAATTACCAAATCTGAATATATTGGACCTATTATTTCATTATGCATTGACAAAAGAGGCAGCATAAAAAATCAGATTTATCTTACCACAAACAGGGTAGAGCTTACCTTCGAAATGCCTCTTGCCGAAATAGTTTTCGACTTTTACGACCGTCTAAAAACCATTTCAAAGGGCTATGCCTCATTCGATTACCATCCACTCGAATACAGAGAATCAGGTCTGGTAAAGCTCGACATCATGCTGAATAGTGAATCTGTGGACGCCCTCTCGGCTCTCATTCATAAAGATAATGCCTATAATTTTGGCAGAAAAATATGTGAAAAATTAAGGAAGCTGATACCCCGACAACAATTCGATATTGCCATTCAGGCAAGTATAGGAGCAAAGATTATTGCACGCGAAACTGTTAAAGCCCTCCGAAAAGATGTTACGGCAAAATGCTATGGCGGTGATATCACACGTAAACGTAAACTGCTCGAAAAACAAAAAAAAGGAAAAAAACGTATGCGACAGGTAGGCAATGTGGAAATTCCTCAATCAGCTTTTATGGCTGTCCTTAAATTAAATGAAGAATAATTATTTTTTCCATCATATTAATAATATAATATCTCTTATTTTTTTCAACCTTATGTAACTTTTCTCAAAAGAAAGGCGTCATAGTTAAACAATAAATGAAAATATGACTACTGCAGAATTCAATTTTTGCGTTGACAAATATGCTGATAATGTGTACCGCTTTATCCTTAAGAATATTAAGGATGAAGATAAAGCAAAGGATATTGTGCAGGATTCGTTCGAAAAGATGTGGCTCAAAGTAGATGAAATCACTGCCGAAAAATCAAGGGCATACCTCTTTACAACTGCCTATCATACCATGATTGATGCCATACGTAAAGATAAAAAGAAAGCCGATTTCGAAGAAGTTGAACCCTTTACTCAGGGCTATAAAACAGAATATATGGGACTGAAAGAAATATTGGATGAAGCATTAAGCAGACTGCCTCAGATACAAAAAGATGTATTACTCCTCAGAGACTATGAGGGCTATTCTTACGAAGAAATTGGAGAAATTACAAACTTAAACGAATCACAAGTGAAGGTATATATATACAGAGCACGGCTTTTTATTAAAAATTATATCGGTTCTCTTGAAAAAATTATTTAATATGAAAATCAATAGCGATAACTACGAACTCTTTTTTATTAACTATTTCGACGGTCAACTAAAACCTGAAGAAGTTGACGCATTGATGTCATTTCTAAAACACAACCCCACTCTTGAAGATGAATTTTATAATTTTAATAACTTAAAAATAAACGATAAAGATACCATCTCATTTGACAATAAAAATACCCTTAAAAAAAACATCTCAGATAAAACAGAAATTAACGCATCCAATATAGATGAATTTCTTATTGCTTTAATTGAAAATGATTTAACGGCTTCTGACATCAAACGTTTAAATGCATTTTTAGAAGCCAACCCCCAATACAAAAAAGACCTTGAAACTTATCGCAAATCAGTATTAAAACCAGAACTAAGCATCACTTATGGCCCTAAAAAATTACTTAAAAAACAAATAAGCACCCCTGTCAGAAAAATTAACTATTTCTATTATTCAATGATAGCAGCCGCTGCCTGTATTCTTCTGTTTTTCAACATATTCTTTTCAAATGATATAAATTATGGTATGAAATCGGGAAATAAAGAAAATTATCTTGAAGCAGGGCTGAATTACTTGTCCTTAAATAATAACAATAACAATTCTTTTACAGATACCAGCAATAAAACAGAAATCAATCATTTTCAAAATGAAACTGCTCATACAAAGCCACCCTATAACTCTGAATTTACCAAGATTACACAAAAATCTCCAGAATTTCTCAAAACGCAAAACAACAACATTGCCCAAATTTCAGATAAAAGAAATGAATACAGCAGTATTTTTAATTACATTCTGGAATCGGAATATAAAACAGAAGAAGATACTTATGCTGATATAATGCCCGAACAACCTAAGGACAGTTTCCTCAAATATGCAGCAAATAAAATCTTCAATAAAAAAGATGAAGATAATATTGAAGACAATAATAAATTTGATTTATGGCAAGTGGTTGATATTGGCACTTAT
>CAZVOS010000028.1:0-11241 GCA_964628845.1 uncultured Bacteroidales bacterium
AGGGCATCGCTAATGCCATTTTGCGACTCCTCATTTTTTGTAGTCTTTTTTTGCACAATCGGAAGAACAACATCTTGTAACAGTTGTTTTAGCAATGAACTTTTTTCCACATAAAGTACATGTTTTTAGTATCTCTATTTTACTGGACATATTTGTTATTTTTAGTTGTTACATGTTGCTATATGTAGCTATATGTAGCAAAATTTCCTGACATCGGTGCCCAGCAACAAATTAAAAAAGGTAGGGCAACAATTCAGCAACAAATATAAAGAAAAAAAAGGATAATAAGCAACAAAAAAAAGAAAATAAATTTGTTTAATGATAAGAAAAAGAAGATGTTAGGAAAATAAAAGAAGGATAGTTACTTTCCGATACAAAACTTCCCGAATATCTCCCCCAATATATTATCACTGCTTATTCGCAGGCCAGTAATTTCATCAAGGTAATATAAGCAGCGCCGCAAATCGGCAGCAAGCAACTCATGACTGCTGTCCTGCTGCAAAAGTGCGGTAATATCAATTATGATATCTCTGGCCTTTTGCAGGGCATCGTAATGCCGTACATTAGATACCACCGTTTCACTCGCATCAATTTGTGCTTTGTTAACAGTATAAAGAAGGCGGGAAGTAAGCAAATTTATGTTTTCGCAACGCTTGGCAGATATAAAAACCGTTTCTTTTTCTACAAGCATTTTAAATGTATGTGGCATTTCTACCAACAAATCAGATTTATTGCCCACTAAAATCACTTCTTTTTCATTACCATTATCTATTTGCTTGAGCTCTTCCAGTTTTTCATTAATCTCTTCCATACTTGTATCAGCCAGGTCGAAAACATAAAGAATGATATGTGCCTGTTTTATTTTTTCGAAAGTTTTTTCTATACCCATATTCTCAATTTCGTTTTCTCCGCTTCGCAGTCCTGCTGTATCAATAAAACGAAAGCTGATGCCTTCGATAGTAATGGCATCTTCAATAGCATCGCGTGTTGTACCTGGTATAGACGATACAATAGCTCTTTCTTCGTTTAGAAGAACGTTAAGAAGCGTAGATTTGCCCACATTAGGTTTGCCGACAATTGCTACTGGGATGCCCCTTTTAAGCACATTGCCAAGACGAAATGAATCAAGGAGTTGTTGAAGTTCCTTTTCGATGTTTTTTACCAATGCTATTAACTGGGAACGGTCTGCAAATTCAACATCCTCATCCGAAAAGTCAAGTTCAAGCTCTATAAGAGCTGTAAACTGAAGCAACAGTTTGCGAAGTGCATTTATTTTATCCGAAAAACCACCTCTGAGTTGTTTGAGAGCCAGTTCATGTGCACTTTTCGACTGTGCGGCAATAAGGTCTGCAACAGCTTCGGCCTGCGATAAATCGAGCTTTCCATTCACAAAAGCTCTGAGTGTATATTCGCCTGCTTGAGCCAGCCGACAACCCTTTTCGACAAGTATCTCCAGCAATTTTTGCTGAATGTACAAAGAACCATGACAAAAAACCTCCACGCTGTCCTCACCCGTGTAAGAATGTGGTTCCCTGTAAATATTTATGACAACATCATCCAGCATCTCAGCTCCATCTTTAATAAACCCGTACTTCATTATATGCGAAGGCGCTTTCTTTAAATCAAAATCTTTGTCTTTGGCCTCAAATATTTTATTTAAAATACCAAAAGCATCTTTGCCACTCACACGAACAACCGCTATTGCCGACACACCAGCCACAGTCGATAAAGCACAGATGGTGTCTTTATTTAATATATTTATATTGGAATAACTCATGATAAAGCTTGTACACAAAATTAATCAGTTTTTCCAAAATAGGACACTATTTTACTAAGAATTGCTATTCTTTAAAAACAATTAAAAATATAAGCTTAAATTTGTCGCCGTTTTAATTCAGATAAAGATGAAAAATTACATTCTAATTGCTTTAAAGGGTTATGCCATGGGTATGGCCAATGTTATCCCCGGTGTTTCGGGAGGGACTATTGCTCTTATTGCTGGTATTTTCGAACGACTCATTAATGCCATCAAATCATTCAACATAAAAGCCATTAAACTATTGTTCTCATTCAAATTTAAGGAATTTGTACAACATACTGATTTAAAATTCTTAATATCCCTTTTTATTGGTGTTCTACTTGCTATTTTTACTTTAGCCAAGCTTCTGGAATATTTGTTTGAGTACTACAGCATTTATGTATGGGCCTATTTTTTCGGATTGATTTTGGCTTCTATATATTTTGTAGGTAAAACCATCACCAAGCTAAACATTTCTGTAATTGTTGTTTTCCTGTTGGGGACAGCTATTGCCTTAAGCATCTCATTTATGAAACCGGCAGTTCAGAACGAAAATCTTTTTTACATATTTATTTGTGGTGTATTGGGTATTTCGAGTATGATTCTGCCAGGCATCTCCGGCTCTTTTGTACTTATTTTGCTGGGAAATTATGAACTTATTGTCATTGAATCCATCACACAATTACGTTTCGATATCTTAATACCTTTTGCTCTGGGCTGTGGTTTGGGCTTATTGGGTTTTTCATACCTCTTATCCTGGGTTTTTAAAAGATTTCGTAATGAAACAATAGCCATCCTTACAGGTTTCATTTTGGGCTCATTGCTTATTATATGGCCATGGAAACATACCATTTATAAAACAGATGCCCTGGGTGAGCTTATTCTGAAAGCCAAGGGCGAACCAATCATAATAGGGTACGACAGATATTTCCCCGAAACCTTAAACGCCGAAGTGCTCATAGCTTTTGGCTTCATGTTCATAGGAATTCTTAGCATCTGGTTCATCGAAAAAATGGCTACTAAAGAAAATAAAACAACTGAAAAAGTTTAAATGTCACATTTCGGACTTATCGGAAAAAATTTAAGCCATTCTCTCTCTGCATCATATTTTAGCAAGAAATTCGAAACTCTTGGTCTTAGCAGTTTTCAATATAAATTATATAATATCTCTCATATCAGTGAGATTATCGATTTAATTAAATCTGATAAAAAGTTAAAAGGTCTAAACATCACTATACCCTATAAAACAGATGTATTGCCCTATCTTGACAGCATAGATGATGAAGCAAAAGAAATAGGTGCGGTAAATACTTTAAAAATACTTAGGGGGATAAATTCATATAAAATTATGGGCTTTAATACCGATTGCCTTGGCTTTAAAGACAGTTTAACAACCCATAAAAACTATAAGAACCACAAAACACTCATCTTGGGAACAGGTGGCGCCGCACGGGCTGTTGCTTATGCCCTGAAAAAACTAAATATACCCTATCTGTTTGTTTCCCGAAATAAAACAACACCTCATTCAATCACATATCATGAACTTAACGAAAAATATATAAGACAATATACGCTCATTATCAATACCACACCTCTAGGTATGCATCCTGATATTGACACAAAACCCGATATTCCTTATCAGTTCATTGGCAAAAAGCATTTCTTGTTTGACTTGGTTTATAATCCACCCATAACTCCATTTTTAAGAAAAGGACTTGAACAAAATGCTTATATTTGCAACGGATTAAATATGTTGTATGCACAAGCAGAATATTCGTGGAAAATATGGCTCAATGAAACAACTTAGTTTTGTTTTCGTTTTCATCTTCACTCTTTTCCTATCTGCCTGCCACAAAGACGAACTGATAAACGATTGCGACTTGCCCTACCCTGACCTCTTATGTAAAAAATACATTTTCGAAAACAACAAATGTATCGGGTATATTGATTACGATTACAATACCTGTTTGCAAAAATTGCACGAAGCATACAAAAACACAAAGGGTCTTGTTCGAAAAACAATCTTGTTTGCTTACAATGCTCAAGGCATGATTTCAGAAGAACAACAAATTGTAACCCATTCAGATATAAGCGATATTAAAAAATATCATTATAATCCCCTGAATAAAATTGAAAAAATTGAGTACTTTACAAATGACACATATACGGGTGTAAAGCAATTTTACTACAGCAACAACAGTCTTTTACAGAAAATTAGCATTTTTACAGAAAAACAGCTTGATACTCTTATCATTTTTGAATATGATACCGATGGTAAATTGTGGCGTCAATCTTATTTTAACAAAGATTCCTCTCTTGTTTCACAACAGATACATCAGTTCTTCGACAATGGTGTAGAGCGTATTATGCTCTACAATGCCAATTTTGTCTATTTGGGTTATCTTTTAATCAGAACAAACAACATGGGAGATATTTTATCTACGGCTACCTATTCGAGAAATGATGAGCTTTTAGAAAAAACAATTTTTGAATACGATAACAACAAACTGATTAAAGAAACAAAACTGGATGGTTGTGAACAAGTAGTGGCTTATAATGTATATTTTTACAGTTAATTTTTTTTAACAGACATTCGTGATTTTAATACTATGATAAAGCCCTTATTCATAAAGAGATTGCTTATATCTTTATTACTAGTTTTACTTCTTATTCTTTTAATAGGAGTCGCCTGGTACTTTTATAAAACAAAAATTATCAAAAGACCTGTTATTAATCCTTCTACATGTATAATTTCTGATTCTACTCTCTCCTCCGAATTTCCTGTAAACAAAGCATTGCTCTTGGTTGATTTTGAAACCTACGCCAACACGGATGAGCTTAATGCTGACTATGCCTACTCTGGAAAATACAGCTATAAAGTATATGGAAAAAATGCATTCAGTGCTGTAATTTCAAAAACAGTAGCTGATGCTGGCAAAAAAGAGCTGAACCGCGTGGGCTTTTCTAGCTACGTGTATATATTTCCTGAAAATTTCGACAAACTTAAAGCCGATTTGGTCTTTTCTATTGTTGACCAAAAGGATAACAACATTGTTTGGAAGGGCGTAAGTCTAAATCCCATATTTATGGAAGCTGGTAAATGGATTAAGGTTTCAGGAGCTTCCGACATCGACATACAAACCATACCAAATGATGGTATTATTAAAGTGTACCTGTGGAACGACAGCAAAACAAATATTCTGATTGATGACATAGCCATCGTTTTAGGCAAAGATGAACCCCTAACAGGCGATACAACTTACTGCGACAATACGCCAGGCAGCACATGGACAAAACAATTCAACATGCCCCCCTACCCTTTCCAATACCTTGTCAGAGAAGAAATAAACAACGGGCAATCGGCTTACTTAATCAAAAATAAAATGCAAACCGCCGGGGCTTTTACGCCTGAAACAAAGATTTATACAGGAAACTTCTACAACCCTTCGAACCTGCTGGATAAAATTTTAACTATTGAAAACAATGTGTTAAACACTTACAGCTATTGCGAAAACTTTAAGATATTCCGCCACGATATGACTTTAGCACTTACCGAAAACGACAGTGTATGGCAAAAATCTTTGTTACTAACAGGCAAATTTCGTGGCAAGCCCACAGACGATATCTTAATGATAGATACCATAAACAAACATTTTCAACTCTTATATATAGGAAATACCTTAGCCAATACCTGCCAGTCAAATACCTGCACAATAAAACTCAATAAAGCATGGGAAGGAGGTTATCAGAATTTCAACTTGCAAGACAATCCCAATATCCGTTTCCTTACTTTTTATGTGAGCCCATCCCAGAAAGCATCATTATTATTTATTACAAACGATGGAAACTGGAGCATATTCGATTTCCAAAAAAGCGAATGGAGTTGCCTTGCTAAAAGTACTCAAGCTGTCGGCATTTGGGACAACACAAAATATAATCATTCAATACATACAGGTTTTTATTCAAATACTGCAACTACTCAGATATTATGCATATACAACTCAGAAAAATCAGAAGTTACTAACTATAGTATTTTAAACTTCGACAGAAATAATAAATCTTTTATTGAAAACAGCGAAAGAACTAAAATCTATGGCCTCGATACTCTTAAAATATCAGATGATTTTATATGTATTAATGATAAAAATGAACCACATAAAACTGTTGTATTACGTATAGATAATACATGGCGCAACGATATTAAGGCACTGGTTTTTAAGGATACTACATATGAAGTCCTAAGTCTTATAGATTTTAAAGGTTTTAAAAAAGATTTTAATCCCAAGTTTTACGAATACCTGCTCATCTTGCCGGGTTATTTTACCAATGCACATAAAATTTCTTTACTCACTTTATGTTATAATTATAAAGAAAAAAACAAAAATAACATAAAATGGGCAGGTCATAGTTTTCTTCCTAATGCTGTTCATATTTTTTCGCCCTCCCCACTCAATCAAAAAGATTTTAAAAATAAATAACCATGTCCCGACAGTCTTGCTTATCTTTAATTATCCCTTTAATAAGTATCGTTTTATTTTTCAACTCCTGCCAAAACACCGATAAAACAGTTAAAACCAATGTGTTTGAGATTAAAGATTTTACACCTTTAGCTAACTGGACAGAGGAAATAAAAATTGACAGCCATAAAGTAAAATACATAGAGCTGGATTATACAGATGCTATAGAGGGCTTCGAAATTCCCTCTGTAAGACAAGCTGAAAATGGTTTTGAATATAGTTTTTTTATTAAAAACACAACTACAAAAACACAGACCTATTGTTTTAAAATATACTATCAAAATGAGAGCTATAAACAGCCCGAATGCGAAGAAAATAACAAAAACTCAGAAAACGAATGGGCTAACGAAAACTTTTACGGCAGCTTTAAGGATACAGATATTGGTTTTATAGAAACACCTCCTATTGCTCCCGATGGTAAGTTTCACAAAATTAGCGGCTTCATTAAAATTGCAGGCAACCCGCGTGATGAATTGCGTTTTTATAAAGACGGGGTAAACAACCGCTGGAAAAGAAATCCACGTGTCGGCTATTACAGTTTTATGCTGGTTGTTAGTACCAAGGATAATATAAGCACAAAAAAAATTCCAGATTATATAAGCCATATTTCTTTAATGAATAATGAACGTTTTGTAAATCCCTACTTTTATTTTCTTTATGGGGATGGCCAAAAACTGGATAATACTACTGTCATCAAAATGGATAAAGTGCTTAAAGTCTGTGCAAAACCAAATTTGGGAAATGGTATTCATATTAACTTCTCAGATAATGAAGCGGCAAGTAAAGATTTTACCGAAAATTGTGGACGCAGTGATGAAATAACTCAAAAAGCTTGTTTTGAACAGTTCTTACATTATGTGGACGAATCATCAAAATTTAAAAATATCCCTGTCATCAAAGATGTGTTGAAGGATGATTATACTCTTATGGAATATAACTTTAATAAGAGTTTCTTTACTCAGGAAGAGCTTATCAAAACCTGGCCTATGGTAGCTCCGCAAGCATGTAAGACAGTTATCTCGGATAAAGAAGAAAATAAAATAATTCTTATTAACCCAAAATCAAGTTATGGCGACTGGAAAAAACAGAATGCAGGTGTACGCTCCAGACATGGTTTTACCTATGGCACTTATACAATAAAAGCCAAACTGACACAACTACTAAGCAAAAGTGGCATCTGGAATGGCATTGTGAATACCATCTGGCTGCTCAACCAAAGTAACGAAGAATGGAACCAACGCCGTATTTGCCGCAAAGAAGGATACCTCGAAACCTATTGGGGTGGACCTCAGGATAAGAGAGTGCCTTATGTCAGCTATTCCGAAATCGACTTCGAAATACTTAAAACAATACCATACTGCCCGCCACATGCTTTTCCGCCCGCCTACCTGCCTGCAAAACATGATATAAATGACATATATAGCTGGCACAAAGCCCTCCCCGAAGAAGTTGAAAGTCAGAAAGAAGACATAGTTGTGGCTTGCACCAATTGGGATATGGCTTGCTGGGAACCAGAAAATTTTGGTGTGGGTTGCCAGCCCATCAGCTACAAAGAACAAACATTCTATAGCCACCGATGGGACCACTGGTACAGAGCCATTACCCAAAAATCTCTCGAAAATGATAAAGAAGTGTTCGGCAGCAGTTATTACTTTTTTCAAATTGAATGGAACCCCACAGAAATTTTCTGGCGGATAGGCCCCGAAAAGAATAAACTAAGAACCGTCGGCTATGTAAACAGTACCGTTACTTCTATTCCCAACAATCAGATGTTACTCATTATCACTCAGGAATTTCACAATTCTAAATGGTGGGTAGGTGCCCCATTTCAACAAGAATACATCCCCTTCCCCGAGAACGATATTAAAGGAGAAATCTTCGAAATTACTATTGAATAAACCCTACTCAAATTTTATAGAATTTCTTTAATCTTGATTTCTTTTAATTATTACACCTCTTACTCCCAAAAACTTGTTTAATTTTGTATTGTGTAATATATATTAAACAATCACTCCAAAATATGAATATCCCATGATAACAAAAAAAAATATTGAGGACTTTTATACTCAAAAGCACATTGCATTAATTGGTGTTTCGCGCGATAAAAAAAAGTTTGGATATACTGTTTTTTATGAACTTAAAAATAAAACTTATCATGTTTATCCTGTAAACAGACATACCGACAGCATTAACGGTTCTGTTTGCTTCAGAGAAATAAGCCATTTGCCTGATGAAATAAGTGCGGCAGTCGTTCTTACACCTGCTAAGGAAACATACGAAGCCGTTGAACAATTAATAAAGAAAGGCATAAAACATATATGGATTCAGCAGATGTCCGACACCCCTGAAGCTATAACTCTGGCCAGAAAGGATGGTATTAATCTTATCTATGGCAAATGTATATTGATGTTTTCTGAACCTGTAAAAGGTTTTCATAAATTTCATAAAACCTTGCTTAAAATCTTTGGGCGTTTGCCTAAATAAACCATGAGTAAAGATTCAATAAAACACACAAACAAGCCAGAACAAATAAAAGCTCTCGAAGTTAAAGAAGAATGCGTTTTGTTCGATTTCCTTGCAGAAAAGTATCCCAAGAAAAACAGACACAACATCAAAACCTTATTGACAAGAAAGCAGGTTGTTGTAGATGGAAAAATAGTTACAAAATATGATTATCTGCTTAAGTCTGGTCAGCTTGTAGAACTGGCAACAGAAAGAATTGAAAGAGAAAAACACTACCGGGGTATCAGCATCCTTTACGAAGACCATCATATTATTGTTATTGACAAGCATGCTGGCATTCTTTCCATAGCCACCGACACCCAAAAAGACCATACGGCTTACTCAATGCTCAGCGCACATGTTAAAAAACAAAATCCCGATAATAAAATATTTATTGTACACCGCCTCGACAGAGATACATCGGGCGTGATGATTTTTGCAAAAACTGAAGACATCAAAAACACCCTTCAAAAGTCATGGGATAAAAACATTCTGGAAAAAAATTATATAGCAGTAGTTGAAGGTTCTGTAAACAAAGAAAAAGACACTATTATATCGTATCTTAGAGAAGGGAACTCTCTTAAAGTGTATTCCAGTCAGAATCCTCAACAAGGGCTTAAAGCCATTACCCATTATACCGTGTTGAAAAAAACACCTTATTACAGTCTTTTAAAAATTGAAATAGAAACGGGCAGAAAAAATCAAATTCGTGTACACATGGAAGATATCGGTCACAGTATCATAGGAGATAAAAAATATGGTGCTAAGACTAATCCTGTTAAGCGTCTGGGTCTTCATGCACAGAAAATAAGCTTTATACATCCCGTCTCGAAGGAGGTTTTAACTTTCGAAACCAATATCCCGCGTAAGTTCAGCAGGTTATTCGAAGGGGTTTAATCAGAAGTTATTAAGCTGCTTATGCAAAGCTTCAAGCTCCTCGTGTTGCTTAGCCCATAAATTAAGCAACTGCTTTTGCCTCGCATCTAAGGTGTTATATTCCGAATATAAAGTGTCGTAACTTGTGCTGTCAGCTATAGTTTCGGGTTTTTCCAAGAGATTTTCAATCTCTTTTTCTCGCTGTTCTATTGTAGCAATTTCTTCTTCAGTTTTTTGGATAAGGTTTTGCATTTTTCTCAAGTGTTTTTCAATTTCTTTTTTCTTTTCCCACACTATCTTATTCTGCGACATACCCGACTGTTGCTGTGCTTTGCCTTTTGTCAGCAATTGCTGTTTTTCCAAATCTTTCAGCGTTTCAAGTCGCCTGCTTTTTAAAAACTCATTAACATCGCCTATATATTGACGAATTCCCTTATTTTTAAATTCAAAAACTTTGTGCGTTAGCCCCTGCAGAAAGTAGCGGTCATGCGACACTATTATAAGAGTACCATCATAGTTCATCAATGCCTTTTTCAAAATATCTTTGGCTTTCATATCCAGGTGGTTTGTGGGTTCATCAAGCACCAATAGATTTACTGGTTTAAGGAGAAGCCGAGCCAAAGCCAGCCGTGATTTTTCACCACCCGAAAGTACTTTCACCTTTTTTTCGATAGTGTCACCACCAAAAAGAAAAGCACCTAATATATTACGTATTTTGGGTCTGATGTCGCCAACAGCTACATCATCTATGGTTTCAAATACCGTTTTTTCGGGATTGAGCAATTCGGTTTCATTCTGTGCATAATAGCCCAACGATACATTAAACCCAAGCTTACACATTCCTTCATAGGGCAAATCGCCAATAATAATTCTCGACAAGGTGGTTTTCCCTTCTCCATTTTTACCTACAAAAGCTATTTTATCGCCTTTATCAATAATAAAGTCAAGTTTGTGCAATACTTCTTTCTGTACGTATTTTTTAGTAAGTTTTTCAGCTTCTACCACTATTTTTCCTGAAGATGGGGCAGGGGGAAATTTAAAAAAAATACTGCTGTTATCAAGGGCATCAACTTCTACCCTCTCGAGCTTATCGAGCATTTTAACCCTCGACTGCACTTGTTTGGATTTAGTGGCTTTATATCTGAAGCGTTCAATAAATTTTTCGGTTTGTTCAATAAATTTCTGCTGGTTTTCGAACTCTGCTTTTTGTTGTGCAACTCTTTCATCCCTCTTTATTACATATTCTGAATAAGCCACGTTATAGTCATAAATATGACCAAAATTGATTTCAATAGTTCTTTTTGTTACATTATCCAACAATGTCCTGTCGTGCGATACAAGCAGCACAGCCCCCTGATATTTAATCAGATAATCTTCGAGCCACTGAATGGACTCAATGTCGAGGTGGTTTGTGGGCTCATCGAGCAAAAGCAAATCGTGTTTCTGAAGGAGTATTTTTGCCAGTTCAATGCGCATACGCCAACCACCGCTGAAACTGCTTACAGGTATATGCAATTCGTCAATCGTAAAACCAAGCCCCAGCAATAT
>CAZVOS010000029.1:0-11230 GCA_964628845.1 uncultured Bacteroidales bacterium
TATTTTAAAAAAGAAGTTTAAATTTGCTTCAAATTAAATCCTTGCGGATTTAAGGGTATTTATGAGTAATGCACAAATTACAATCAATCAAAACGATTTTGCATCTGTAGGTGTAACTATCACATTAACCGATGACACACTACCAAATCCCCTTCTGGATTTGGGAACACCAGGAACAGACAAAACCTGGGATTTTACCATGCTTAACAATACAGGTATGTACCAGTATTTTTTTCAGGATGTTGCCAATACACCTTTTGCAGCAAGCTTTCCGAATGCCAACCTGGCTATTGATATAGTAGGAACAGGATTCTTCTTTTACCTTCACAAAAGTCCTACTGCTTTAAATGCTGTGGGGCAAGCAGGTGATTTATTAGGAACAGGGAATGATATTGCCCTATTATTAAATCCGTATGATAAAATTATTGAATTCCCATCTACTTATCTATCTGCATATAATTCTACCATGTCCTACGACCAGACAATTTATTATAATCAGAACGTACAGGGCTTTCAGGTCGATTCAATAAGAATGAAAAGCATAGAAGAAAAAACATCAGTTGTAGATGCCTGGGGTACTGTTACAACAATAGAGGGCTCTTTTCCTTCTATCCGCCAAAAAACAAAGATAGAAAAAACAGATACCGTATGGGGCCTTGTAAATACAGGGATGTCAACCATGTGGGTAGAGTTTGAAACCGATTTCAATATTGATGATGATTATAGCTGGTTTGCCAATGGCATTGGTATGCCCATTGTTGAAGTGAAATATGATACTGCAACCAATGGGGCCATTAAAGCATCCTGGGTATTAACAACTTTAACCAGAAACGATAATGATGATATTGTAAATGGAAATAGTGAACTCCCCATAAATATCTATCCAAATCCTGCACAGGATTTTGTTTATATCAATGCCCCAAAATACACACAAGCAGCCGCATCTCTTTATGATTGCTTAGGTAAACTCATAGAAACTTATGAATTTAATAATTACCAGCAAATAGCAATCCCTGTACAGAATTTAAAGAATGGTGTTTATATGCTCGATGTGAATGTGGATGGAAATAAAACCTCTCATAAGTTCTTAAAGAAATAAAAGAAGTAGAAAGTTTGGAGTGAACTATAGTACTTAGAGTGCCTAACCGAACCTTATCCTTAGCCTTAGCCTAATAATTAGGAGTTAGGAGTTTGTTTATTGTTTGGAATTTGTAGTTTGGAATTTGTTGCTTGCAATTTGTTGCTTTCATACATTTTTTTCACCCGCAATACTAAGAACAAACCATCTTTCTGTCTTTTCTTCAATAGCATTGATGACTTCTCCCATACGGGCAGATTTTACCAAGACTTCTTCGTGATTTAGTTTTCCTTCGTACAATTGTTCCTCAAGTTGTTTTTTTTCTTCTTCAAGTTGGTTTATGTCCTGCTCTAGTTGCTCGTATTCTTTTTGTTCTTTGTACGTCAGTTTCTTTGGTTTTAAATCATTGGATTTTTCTTTTATAAGAGTGTTTTCTTTGTTTTTTTCAAGTTTTTTTTCTTGTACGTCTTTTCGTTCTTTGTAAGTCAGATACTGGGAATAGTTGCCAGGGAAATCTTTTACAACAGAGTGTTCTTCAAACACAAAAAGATGCTCAACAATTTTATCCATAAAGTATCTGTCGTGCGAAACAAGAAGTACACAGCCATTAAAGTTGCTCAGATAATCTTCGAGTATGTTTAAAGTAATAATGTCAAGGTCGTTTGTGGGCTCATCGAGAATAAGAAAATTCGGGTTTCTAATCAGAATAGTCATCAGATATAAACGGCGGCGTTCACCACCACTCAACTTCGATACAGGTGTATATTGCATCTCGTTTGTAAAAAGAAATTGTCTTAAAAATTCACTGGCAGAAATTTTCGTTCCATCATTTAATTTCACAACTTCTGCTATTTCTTTTGCAATATCAATAACCCTCATATCTTCATTAAACTGTATGCCATCTTGTTTATAATAACCCATAATTACAGTTTCTCCAATATCAATATAACCCTTATCGGGTAATAAATTTCCTTTAAGTATATTAAGTAAGGTTGTTTTACCGCAACCATTTTTACCAATAATGCCAATCTTCTCGTTTTTTTTAAAGGTATAATTAAAATTTTCGAATAATTGATTTCCTTCAAAACTTTTACTTATATAATTGATTTCCATTATTTTTTTACCAAGTCGTTGCTTTTTCTGCTCAAGTTTTATAGTTTTTTCTATGCGTTTTGAGGTGGCAATTTCTTTGATGTCGTAAAAGGATTCGATACGGCTTTTCGATTTCGTAGTACGGGCTAAAGGACTACGTCTTATCCAGTCAAGTTCCTTACGCATGATGTTTTTGGCTTTTTCAACAACTGCTTTTTCATTTTCTATACGTTCATCTCTTTTTTCGAGAAAATATGAGTAATTCCCTTTATATTTAAAAATTCTCCCATCATCCATTTCAATAATTTCATTACAAACCCTGTCGAGAAAATACCTGTCGTGTGTAACCATAAGAAGCGTGGCATTAGAGCTTTGCAGGTATTTTTCGAGCCATACAATCATGTCGAGGTCAAGGTGGTTTGTGGGTTCATCGAGCAGTAAAAGCTCTGGTTCGCTTATGAGCACCGAAGCCAGAGCCAGCCGTTTTTTCTGACCCCCCGAAAGCTCTTTTATCTTTTTATTTAATGCTGTAAGCTGAAGTTGCCCCAATATTTGTTTGGCACTAGCTTCAAAAGCCCAAGCGTTCTGGGCATCCATTGCATCAGTGGCAACAGACAAAAGGTTTTTATCGCCAGATAAAAGGGCCTCTTCATAGGCCTTAACTATCTGGGCATGCCCTTTTTTTGAGGCAAAAACACCCTCGAGTACATTCATTTCTTCATCAAACACAGGATTCTGGTCAAGATATTCATAAGTAAGCCCATTACGCATGATAATAGTGCCCCCATTTTGTGTTTCGCTCCCTGCAATAATTTTAAGTAATGTTGACTTACCGCTTCCATTTTTTGCAATCAGGGCTATTTTATGACCTTTGTGTATGCCAAAAGAAATATTATCAAAAAGAGTTTTTTCGTTGTACGACTTGGATACGTTATCTATTTGTACAAAAATCATATCACATTCTAATTGTTTTTCTCCATATAGATACTTGCCGAAGGGAATGCAAAATCAGCACTATTTGATTGAACAATTTCCATGATTTTAAAATTAATATCTTCTCTAATATCCAAGAATTTTGCATAATCGTTGCCGTCGATAAAGTATAGTACCAGAATATTTAAAGAACTGCCCCCAAACTCGGCAAATTTAACAAAACACTCATCAGTAGTGTCAGGATGCTTTGTAATATAATCTTTTATCGACTGCATAATGTTGTTTAATTGCAGGGCTGTTGTATCATATCTAAGTCCTATGTCGAACTTGACCCTGCGTATGTTACGCTCAGTAAAATTATCCACTTCAAAATTGACCATATTTCTATTGGGAACAGTAACAAATGATTTGTCGAGTGTTCTGATACGTGTGCTTCTGAAACCCACTTTTTCAACAACACCTTCTGTTTCTCCTACTTTTATAAGGTCGCCTGTAACAAAGGGTTTATCCATGAATATTGTAAAAGACCCTAGAAGGTTTTCCAGACTTTCTTTTGCAGCCAGAGCTACTGCAAGACCACCTATACCAAGGCCAGCTATAAGAGTGCCTACATTAATATTAAAAACAGAACCTAAAAGAATAAAAATCCCCAAAATTAAAACAATAATTTTTAAAGAATCTATAACAAATGGTATCAATTGCTTTTCTGATTTGCTGTCCTTATCTTCGGCCCTCTTAATTAGAACTATTCCCAAAAAGTCAATAAGTTTTCGGAAAATATTTATTAATGATATAATGAAAAAAGCAATATACAACTTTTCTAAAATCATCTTTAAACCAAATTGCTCTCTCGGCGCAAGATGTAATATGGAAGGATAGCTCAGGTTGCTGAAAGCTAAATAGATAAAAATAAGCAGAATAAACAAGGAAACTGGCTTGCGAACCAAAACATATAAATCTTTTTGAGACAAGCCCAGTGCTTTATTTCTGAAAATTTCAAATAAAATTTTGCTGGATAATTTTGAAAAAAGACGTTTAAAAATAATTCCAAGAAGTATTATGAATATGAAACTTAAATAAGCCCCGATAGTGTTGTCGAAATAAGTTTGATTCAATAGGTTAAGATATTTTTCCATGATATTAAAATTAAATATGGGTACTATCAATCGCAAAGATAACTAATATTTTTACATGAATTTAAAGCGGTATTTTTTTACTTTTGCATCTATTATCAAAAAGAAAACGATGTATAAAAAACATATTTCTCTTATATCTAAAGAGTTGAATCTTAAAGAAGTACAGGTAGAAAACACGGTATTTTTACTCGAAAACGGAGCCAGTGTTCCTTTTATTTCTCGTTATAGAAAAGAGCTCACAGGGAGCATGGATGAGGTGCAAGTAACACAGGTAAGAAACCGACTTGAACAGCTTAGAGAGCTCGACAAAAGAAGGGAAAGTATTTTAAATTCTATTAAAGAACAAAACCTCCTTACACCTGAACTTGAAGCGCAGCTTATTAGTGCTTTAACGCTTTCAGAACTCGAAGACATATATCTTCCGTACAAACCCAAGAAAAAAACAAGAGCCACCGAAGCTAAAACCAAAGGACTTGAACCATTAGCCAAGCTCATCTGGAAACAAATTGATATAAATGTTGAAATAGAAAGTGAAAAATATATAAACCCTGAAAAGAAAGTTTTTACATGCGATGATGCACTTGCTGGAGCCAGAGATATCATAGCCGAATGGCTCAACGAGGACAGCAGTATCAGGGGAAAAATGCGTAATTTGTTTAATAGAGAGGCCCTAATCATTTCAAAAGTGACTAAAACCAAAGCTGCTGATGCACGTAAATATGAGGATTATTTTGATTATAAAGAATCCTTTCTTAAGGCCCCATCGCACAGGGTTCTGGCAGTATTAAGAGGAGAAAACGAGGGTTTCTTGAAAGTGCTTATTGAACCCGAAGAATGTAATGCTCTTGAACTTATTTTAAGACATGTCATTAAAACTAATAACAGCTCATCAAAACAAATAGAGCTGGCGGCAGCCGATTCTTACAAGCGTTTGCTTGCCCCCTCTATGAATAACGAATTTAAACAATTAGCCAAAGAAAAAGCCGATATAAAAGCGGTAGAATATTTTGCCGACAATCTCAGGCAACTCCTTTTAGCACCACCTCTGGATGGGAAAAATATACTGGCTATTGACCCTGGGTTCCGTACAGGATGCAAGCTTGTGTGTCTCGACAAACAGGGCAACCTACTTCACAACGAAACCATTTATCCCCATCCTCCCGAAAGCAAAGTAAAAGAAGCTTTTAATAAAATTCAAAACCTTGTTAATGCCTATAAAATTGATGCCATAGCTATTGGAAACGGAACGGCAGGCAGAGAAACAGAAAGATTTATTAAAAGCATACGCTTCGAAAAGGATTTGATAGCGGTGATGGTCAACGAAAATGGTGCTTCAATATATTCTGCTTCGGATGTGGCCAGAGAAGAATTTCCCGATTATGATATTACCGTCAGAGGAGCTGTATCTATTGGCAGACGGCTTATGGACCCGCTGGCTGAACTTGTTAAAATTGACCCTAAATCAATAGGTGTAGGACAATACCAGCACGACATCGACCAAAACCTCCTGCAGAAAAACCTCGAAGATGTTGTTATCAGTTGTGTTAATGCTGTTGGTGTTGAAGTGAATACTGCCAGCAAACAATTGCTTACCTATGTGTCGGGCGTGGGGCCCGTATTGGCACAAAATATTATAAACTACCGCAAAGAAAATGGGTCTGTTAAATCGAGACAGGAATTAAAAGAAATAAAACGTTTTGGCGAAAAAGCTTTCGAACAAGCTGCTGGCTTCTTACGCATTCGTCATGCCGAAAACCCTCTCGACAACAGTGCCATTCACCCCGAAAGCTATCATGTGGTGGAAAAAATGGCAAAAAAACTACACTGCTCTACGGTAGAACTTATTAAAGATGAGGACTTTAGAAAAAAAATAAGTATTACTGATTTTATTACTCATGATGTGGGATTGCCAACCCTCGAAGATATTCTTAAAGAATTGGCAAAACCCGGCCTTGACCCAAGAAAAATGTTCGATTTTTTTGAATTTGATAAAAATGTTCAAAGCGTCAAAGACCTTAAAATCGGGATGATTTTACCTGGTATTATTACTAATATTACAGCTTTCGGTGCTTTTGTTGATATTGGTGTACATCAGGATGGTCTGGTACATATAAGCCAACTGGCCGATAAATACGTTTCAAATCCCAATGATGTTGTAAAGCTGAATCAAAAAGTAAGAGTTAAAGTCTTAGCCGTTGATTATGAGCGAAATAGAATATCATTAAGCATGAAGGGCGATAAAAAATAACTTATTTCAGATAAATAACTTTTTTTAATAAAATGAAAAAAAATTTTTTTATTAATGTATTTATTTTTACTTTTGTGCTATTCATTCAATTTGTATTAATTAAAATTATTTAACTATGAAAAAACTAAACAAAATTTTAGTGGTATTAATGTTAGCAGTATTTGCATTACCATTACTCAATTCATGTAAAAAAGGTGAAGGCGACCCTTTCCTCAGTTTAAAATCAAGAGCTGGACGTCTAAAAGGCGAATGGAATTTGGCTTCAGGAACAGAAACGGGCACATGGGGTACAGACTCATATACTATTACTTATACTGGAAGCATGGCTACTTTTGCAATGAGTGGTAATTCAAATACCTATATGTACACCGAAAAAATGGAGTTCTTAAAAGATAATGTATTCAAATCAACAGTTATGGATGATGGCGACCTCGAATCAAGCGAAGGTTTCTGGGCTTTTATGGATGGTTATGATGAATATTCAGCAAAAGAAATGCTTGTTGTTCGTTTAAAACAATTTACAACCGCAAATGGGACTCAAATGTGGACAGGTGATGACATGCCAATGTTCATTTTAAGATTCAACAAATTATCAGGCAGCGAAGCTATTGTTGATGCTAATGGTACATCTATTGCAGGTGGCAATACCAATACAACATCTTCAAGCAAAACTTATACAAAAAAATAAAAAGCACAATTGCTTATTAAAAGAGGCCTTTTTTAAAGAAAGGCCTCTTTTTTTTAAATATAATATGCGTATGAGTTACACTTACGACTATCCCCGCCCTGCTGTAACAGTGGATATCATTGTGATAAAACAAATATTGCAGCATACTTATATTTTATTAATTCAGCGTAAAAATCCGCCTTTTGCACTTTCTTATGCTTTACCAGGTGGCTTTGTAGATAAGGATGAAAACCTTGTGGATGCTGCCTACAGGGAACTGGCTGAAGAAACCAACATTAAAGAAATAAACCTTAAACAGTTTTATGCTTTTGGAGACAGAGGACGTGACCCACGCGGGCATAATGTAACCGTAGTGTACTATGGTTTTGTTATTGCTGACGAGGTACCGGCCAGGGCAGGCGACGATGCGGCAGATCTGGGGTGGTTTCCGCTAAACCAACTTCCTCCTTTGGCTTTCGACCACGAAAAGATTATTTCTCAGTTTGTATCGGAAATAATACAAAAACCTGTTTTTTGATTACCTTTTCAATACCTTTGCACAGATTATTAACCTAAATCAGTTCATTATGAGAAATATTTTTGTACTGTTCGTGACAGTCGTTTTTATAATACCCGTGTTCAATTCCTGTAAAAAAGGCAGCGAAGACCCCTTTATTAGTTTACGGTCGAGAGAATCTCGCTTAAAAGGAGAGTGGAACTTAACCTCAGGTACTGCCACTATCATTGATGGTTCAACAACAATAACTAAAACCTTTGATGGTTCTATGGTAACAATAATTACTAATGGCCAGTCTGAAACCTATGCCCATACTGAAAAGCTGGAGTTTTTAAAAGACTACATGTATAAATCGACAAAACTGAATAACACCAATCTCGAAATATGTGAAGGATACTGGGCATTTATGGATGGCTATGGGGATGATGTGTCAGACAACCAATGTGTTGTGCTCAGGTATGCCTCTGTGGTAAATGGCAACAATGTACAAACTTACTCTGCCGACAAAATGCCAATAAACATATTGAACCTGAAAAAATTGTCGGGCAGTGAACTCATAACTGAATTTGATGGTGTATCTGTCGAATCGGGCACTGTAACCACTACCGTATTAAAAACATACGAAAAAAAATAATTTCCTTTTCTGTATTTGTCTTTTGCATTACTTTTTTTTATATATTTGCACAGAATTGGTCTCTTGGCCGAGTGGCTAGGCGCCGGTCTGCAAAACCGTTTACTCCGGTTCGAATCCGGAAGAGACCTCAAAGTTATCCCGTTTTTAAAGTATCGTTTTTCTGCATATAAAAAAGCAGAAAAACTGATATTTATACAGTATTTCCCTCCCTTTTTTATTGATGAAACGACACTAAAACAAGTCTTTTATTATATCCATACGGAAAATGGAAAAATTAAAACAGGTGTACATCCTCCATAATATTAAATAACAAATGGTAATAATAGAAAAAATGAAAGTATATAGGGTGGTAAGTAATGTGCTTTTATATTGAAAGAGAGCAGGTATTTTTATGCTGTCATTTTTTAAAGAATATGTATTATGGGGTAGCAAAATTAAAAATGTAAAAAACAGCATCATAAAATGAATATGAAGCCACCTGCCCCAGTCAATAGCCATAATAAAAAGAGGCGCAGAAAAAAACATAATAATAATAAAGATACAGATTACTCTTTTAAAATTAAGTATCTCTGTTTTTATGTGTTCGAATAAAAAAATGAATGGGATAATACCAAGAACAAAGTTGATACTGTAAGTAAAAAAATAATTATATTTAAGAGCAAAAAGCAAATTGTCTTTGTAGCCAAAACCATTGGCACAAAATATAGCACCGTAACATACCTCTTTCGATAAACCTTTTATAATTAATTCATTGCAAATAATTAAAATATCTAATTTTTTTCCAAAAAAATAAATGGAAATTATGGCTAATAATGGGATAATTACTAAAAAAGCATACCTGAAAATAGTTACCCATTTTTCTTTTTTCAAGGTTAAATAAAAATAGGCGGCAAGAATAAAATAGGGTGTAAAGAAAAATATTAATTCGTGAAAAAATACGGCAATAAATATAAGCACAGAGTAGATAATTATTGCTAAATAATTTTTTAGCCATTGTTTTTCTAATAGATAAAGGAAAACCACATATAGCAGAAAAAGTATGTTTTCTTTCCTGCCTACTGCTTCGGTATCATATATGGGAAAAAGAAAAACTACAGGTGAAAGACAGATTATATAAACCCAAAAGTGTAATGATTTTTGCCGCAGAATTATCAGAAAAAAGATGATATATATAATAAAAATTATTGACTGAAAATAAAATACAGCCATATTCAATCTAATGCCGAACATATCAGATAAACCAATAATTAAAAAACCGCTCAGCCCTCTTCTGACAAATCCAGCTTTAAAATTAATAAGCCAGTCTCCAACAATGAAAGTATGTTCAGCAACAGATGATTTATATAGGATGTTTAAATATGTTATAGCATAGACAACTACAAGCACATACAAAATAATGGCAATATTTTTATTTTTCATCAGATTGTGCTATTTAAAAAATACGACAAACATCACATCTTAAGCATATACTGCAAAGCATAAGTACGTGGTGCCTGTACATCAGCAGGGCGTATCATGTATTCTTTATTCAAAATATTTCTTACAACAACCGAGATGCGTGAATTTTTATTTAAGTCGAGCCCTAAGCGTGCATCAAATACAATATAGCCCTTGTTGTTTTGTTCTCGGTATTCTTTTAAACCAGGTAAGATAAACATGGGCTGACCATTAAAAATGATTGGATTGCCATTGGGGAAACGTAATGAATCTTCAAAGGCCTTATCGATATTTACCATGAAGCTGCCGTAAATCATAGAGAAGCCAATATTAATTTTTCCGACAGTAACTTCAGCATCAGCTTTTGCACTGTGATAGAATCTGTATTTAAGCATGTCGTTTCGGGCAGTTGTTTTATCTCTGTCTTCGGGTTTTATATTAAGGTCAACGGGATTGGTATAAGTGTAGCCAGCCATAAGAGCTACAGGGAGTCCGAATAATTTACCTTGCCCAGCTATGCTTAAATCAACACCATTAATGCGGGCATTACTCACATTGTACGATTTAAAACCGATATATTTAAAAACGGTATCAGGTGGATAAAATGTAGCTTCATAAGGGAAGTGGTAACCAAAAGCAAATTCAATCATGTCGTAGTATTCTGTCCAGAAACCGGCTATATCAATAAAACCCTTCCAGTTACTTATTTTAAACCCTTGTTTAATACCTATTTCGGCACTCCATCCTTTTTCGGCTTTAAGGGTGTCGTTAGGAAAAATATTGAGCTGTCCGGCAGATGTATATACATACTTTTCACCAATGGTAGGATAGCGGTAACCCTGACCAAACGAAGCTCTCAGATTTGTATGTTCAAACAATTCATAATTTAGCCCTGTTCTGAAAACGGGTCGTGAATCAGCCGTATCCTTATCCATACGAAAAAGCTCCCAACGCACACCCACTGAGGCCGTGAATTTTTTTATTTTTTTATCCAATTGCGAATAACCCGCCAGACTGGCTCCATTGTGCTTTTGAGAACCATATATTTCTGCAACAGCATCATAATAGGTAGCTGTAACGCCTGAGGTCCAGGTCAGATTGTCTTCCAGATATTTCTGATATTGATACTCAGCATAATATAAATTATCGTCATTTTTATGGTTGGTGGTATTGCGGTTTTCTGTCCTGAAAAATCTTGTTTTAAGACTGTGTCGGTTGCCTACTGACGAAAAATAAGTGATATAGGGGTCAATATTCAAACGGGTATTAAAAACCCGGTAATTATCGAAACTGGGACTAAGCCGATAAATACCCGAATCGCCGTCCATCCACATCATAAAACGCCCACCGTCCCATTTCATATAATTGGCATTTAATCCGTAGGAGAGTCCTTTTATTTTGGCATTACGCCAACGGGTATTAAAGTTGATTCTACCCAGTTGGTGGTTATCTCCTTCGCGGTAGCTATTATTGCCATACACATTGCCT
>CAZVOS010000030.1:0-11105 GCA_964628845.1 uncultured Bacteroidales bacterium
CAATGCTTGATTTTATAACAATAAATTTTAGTGCAGGAAATGGTTATCTTAACTGGTCAACTGGTTTTGATGGTTATGGGTTGGAAGATGGTGCTGTACGTATTATAGGAAGTAGTACTACATTAAGCGTAATGGGAGGTGTAAGGTATAACAATAATGTATGGCAATATGCTGTATTAATAATAAGAAAATCGGATGGTGTCATTACCAGAAGCTTTATTTACTCTGGAGGCACAAGTGATATTGAAAAAGTTACTGATTTAAAAACCGATGATGAAGAAAATATATATATATGTGGTACTATTTCAGACCCAAATACAGCTCTTGATTTATATGTCGTCAAATTAGATTCCTTGCTCAATGTACAATGGGAATATATATACAATGGAAAGGATAGTCTTAACGATGAAGCTCATGCATTATACGTTGATAATGGTTATGCATATATAACAGGATATACAACACATGCAACACAAGATAAAAATTATATTACAATTAAACTTAAAACAAATACTGGTGAAAATCAATGGGCAGTTACTTATCAAAAGAAACAACTTTATTGAATGGGTTTAACACAATTGAAGTAAAAGTTTTACCTGATGGTTCTTTGGTTTGTGGTTTAATGTATAAATCCGAAGTACAAGTAGAAGATAGTCTTTATACTAGTCAAGGCGGCGGTGGCATTTTACTTATGCGCCTTCAAGAAACCGGCACCGGTCTAAAACCTGTCCAACAAAATAAGTCCTTCTCTTTTGAGGTGTATCCTAATCCCGCACATAACAGTGTTCAAGTAAACATTAATTTAGAAAATAATAATGAATTATTGCTGCAAATATTTGATATAACAGGTCGTTGTGTGTTGAACGTAAATCATAAAAACTCAAAACAAACCATTATTCTTGATATATCAAAACTAAAAGCGGGCTTGTATTTTATTAAAGTTAGTGCTGTTAATCAGTTAGGTGTAAAAAAACTTGTGGTATTTTAATCCCAAATTCAGCATTAGAAAATGCTGATTAGTTTGGGTTAATTTTATGACATTTTTTAAGCTTGAAATACTCAAAACATCCATTTAAAAATATAATGCATGTAATTTAACACCATCAGTTTTATTAAACTCAATAGCAGGGAAGGGAAATTTAATAAAAGAAGCAGCTTTAAATATTGTTCTGAGTGTTTTTGAACGTACCGGGAATTTTGTGAGGTCAATATCGCCCGACAAAAATATCTGGCGTTGTCTTACAAATTCTGGCATAAGTTGTCCCTGATAAATGGTCGGATTGTTTTTTGCCCCAATCATGCCATCGCCACTTTGACCTATAGATATACAAATCCAATCAGGGAATTTGTCATTGTTTTTAAATAAGGGTTTGATGTTGAACGAAGCCCAGTTGCTTATACCATTATAATCTTTCATAATACTTTGTATATGATTACTGCCTAATAAGTTTGGTCGGTATGTGGCGTAGGGACTGGGCATAAAAGAGTGTTTTAATGAAATGTACTGATTATTCCAGAGCGATTGTTGAGCAGAAAAGAGTAAAGACCCCGATGTATTGGCAATGATATCTCCCCATGAAGCGCCCCAGCCAGCCGAAAAACCATCAAGAATTTCAATCACAGTGAGATAAAAAGAGCCCAGAAAACCGCCGTACCAAATAGATTTATTTTTTTCGAGTCCAGCCCAGGTCAATGTATTATAACCTAAAAATCCCATATAGTAGGCATTGGTGGCATGCGATGTTTTATCCATCTGAAACCACTCATCATTGTCGTTAAACCAATGAAATTTTGATTGCGGATAATCTTTATACCACAGATGATATAACCCAATAAGAGAACCAGTATATAAAGTGCTCCCTGTGATTAATAGCGTATTTAATTTCTGTTTTTCAGAGAAAAAATGAGTGGTATCTTTTTGATTTATTGTGGTATCAGCTGTTTGTGAAGCTACCAGACGAGATGCAAATATAAAAACTATGAATAAAAACCTTGACATCAAGCATTGATTATGGTATCATAACATGCTTTGAGTATGGCAAGGGCTTCTTCTTTTGTATGCGATTCAGCATAGGTTCTTAGTACTGGCTCAGTGCCCGATGGGCGTATGATGAGCCATTCATCTTCATTAAAGTAATATTTAAAACCGTCCAGAGTATCAACCGATTGCACTTTATACGTGCCAAACTGTGTATATCTGTTTTGCTTGCAATTTTCTACAATGCTGTTTTTTAGTTTTTCATCGAGCCGCAGGTCGCTTCTTTCAAAGGCAAACTTTCCTGTAATGCTGTAAATCTCATCGATAATATCATTTATTGATAAACCAGATTTAACCATAAATTCCCATATCACAAGCCCATTCCAGATGCCGTCGCGTTCGGGTATGTGTCCGTTAACAGCAATACCACCCGATTCTTCACCACCAACCAGAATATTTTCGGTTTGCATCAGTTTGCACACATGTTTAAATCCGATAGGAACAATTTCGAGGTCCAAGCCATAGTGTTTGCACAGTTTTTTTATTTTTTGTGTAGAAGAAACAGCAGTAGCTACTTTCCCAGTTTTATTTTTATACTTTTTCATATAATGAATAAGTATAAGAAGAATGTGATGCGAATCTATGTAATTGCCTTTTCCATCGAAGAGGGCGATGCGGTCTGCATCACCATCAACGGCAAGTCCGCAGTCAATATTTTCAGCAAGCCGAATAACTTCCGAGAACTCTTGCAGGTTTTTCAGAAGTGGCTCAGGGGGTATGTTATTAAAAGTGGGATTAATTTCACAATGCAAGAAAGTAATATCAGGTAAAAGCCGTCTCATCACATTCTGACCAGAGCCATACATGGCATCAAAAGCAAATTGCAAATCAGAATTACGAATGGCTTCCATATCAAATGAATCTTCTACATGTTTGCAATAAATTGTTTCGAGGTCAACGATTTCTACTTTTTTATCATCAATAAGTTTTTGCAGATTTATGGCATCAAAATCGAACTCATATTTTTCGGGTATTAAAGCTTCAACGCTATGTATGTCATCATCAAAGAGAGGCCCTCCCCAACTGCCTTTAAGCTTATAGCCATTATACAAGGGAGGGTTATGACTTGCCGTTATAACAACACCCAGATGTGCTTTTTGTTTAACAATACCCAATGATACCATGGGTGTAGAAGCTATACTGGTATTTAATAAAACTTTAACATTATGAGAGGCAAGAACTTTTGCCACAGTTTCGGCGAATAAAATACCCCCGAAACGGCAATCGAAGCCAACAACGACAACAGGAGCACTATGCTTCTGTTTTAACCATTGGGCTGTGGCATAGGCCACACGGGCTACATTTTCAACAGTATATTCTTTGGCTACAATAGCTCTCCAACCATCAGTGCCGAATTTTATTTTTGTTGTCATAATTTATTTGGTAAATTTTTTAATTTCCTCAAAGTATTTGGCTTTATCAGTGGTAAAATTGGTTTTATGGGTGCCTCCCTTAACTGTGTATACATTGGTATTCTTCTTTAATCGGGCAATGGCTTTTATATCTTTTACAGTATATACTTCATCAGCATCACCAGCTATAAATAATATAGAATTAAGGTTATTGCCCTTTTCAGTGAGTGCATACTCTGGTTCAATGGCAACTTTGTTGTATCCGATTGGGAGCAGCATTTCTTTTTCTTTTGCTTTTTGAATACTGGCTTTGATGCCTTCGAGTGTGCCGTAGGGTGAATCAGAAATTACAGCACTTACTTCGGGGCGGTTGGCAGCCACAGCCAAGCTTAGCCCTGCACCCATACCTACACCCCACATGTGAACAGTGCGTGTACGCGAATGGTACTTTTTTACATAATCCATCACAGCATTCACATCCTTTTCGAACTGGGCATATATGTAAAAATTATTGTTTATTTTAAAATCGGAGCTTTCGCCATATCCTCTGTAATCGTAAGTGATAACATAATAATCGAGTGTAACAAAATTGGTAGCCAGTTCAATGAGGTCGGCCATATTGCCATCGCCACTATGACTCATAACAATAATTTTAGAAGAGGCCGTACGCGGTTTATAAAGCCATCCTTTAAGTTTAAGCCCATCTTCTGTGTCTATACTTATTTCTTCGTAATTGATGCCATACTCATCGGGTTTAATTTTATACTCCCTCACCGGCTCCAGTGCCCATGTGTGTAAACTTATGGTGAGCAAAATAATACTGATTAAAAAAGCTTGTTTTTTCATAGATTTCCTTTCTTTTAAAGTTTTTTTTTTATTTCTTCTGAGCAACTCTATATGTTCTCAGGGTTACTCTGCGGTTTTAAAAACAGCAAACAATTTTAAAAACGCAAACAAATATAAAAAATTTTATCACCTTATATTTAACTTATTGAGTTCTTTTTGAAATTTCTTTGCATTATTAATATGCTCATTGTGGGTTACAGCAAAAGTATGATAACCTGATAAATCATCTTTGGCACAGAAAAACAGATAATTATGTTTTTCATAGTCAAGTACTTTGTCTATTGTTGATGGGTTAGCTACAGTTATAGGCCCTGGTGGTAATCCTGAGTATTTATAAGTGTTATAAGGTGATTCTATTTGCAGATGTTTATGCAATACCCTCTTGATTGTGAAATCCTGCCAGGCGAAAATAACAGTAGGGTCGGCCTGTAATAACATGCCTTTGTTGAGGCGGTTGATATACACACCAGCAATGCGCGACATTTCATCTTTTTTAGTTGTTTCCGATTGTACTATTGAAGCAAGTACCGAAATGTCAATAGCTGTTAGTCCCATATTAGCTGCCTTATCTAATCGTTCTTCATTCCAGAATTTAAGATATTCACGGTGCATCCTGTCCATAAATTGTTCTGCCGAAGTGTTCCAATAGAATTCATACGTATTGGGTAAAAACATCACCATAATATTTATGGGGCTGAGGTTGTATTTTTCGAGGAATGGGCCATTAGTTAATATATTAAGGAGTTGGCTTGAGTCTGCTTCAATCTGGGAGCAAATACGTTGAACAAATTGTTCTTTGGTGCGTATGTTATTAAAAACCAATTTTACAGCATCCTGCTTTCCTGAACGCAACATATTTATCAATGCATTCATACTCATGTCTTTATTGATTAAATACCTGCCCGGTTTTACATGAGAAGGGTATTTTTTTAATTTGGCAAGCCATTCAAATTTTCTCCTGTTTTTAATATAATCTTTCTCATAAAAAATGCTTTTTACTTTTTCAAAATCAGCTCCAGTAGGTATATAAACATATATTTTATTTTCTTCACCCAAATTAAAAGCGGGTTGATAAAGCATATAATAAGCAGCATAAGTAAGTATACAAGCTAGAGTAAAACAAGAGATTATGATTATAATAAAAGCTTTCTTAAAATTAAATTTCTTTCTTTTACTTTTTTTCATGAGAAATGAGCTGGGTAGGATTTTATTTATTTTATTTAAAAAGATATTGATAAAACAGTTCGTCAAGCCATTTTTTACCTTTACGGATCCATTTAATGCGTTTTCCTGTGCAGATAAATCCTTGTTTTTCGAAAACGATAATACTGGCTTTATTATCGGTTGTAATACTGCAATATAGCTGATTTAATTTCAAGGATGCACTACAATAATCTTTCAAAATATTCAGGGCTTTGGAGCCGATATTTTTATTTCTGTATGTTTCATCAATAAACAAACCGACACCAGCCCTCAGATTAGTGGGGTCGAAATCGAACAAATCAATACAACCTACGGCTGTTTCAGATTTTTTATTTTTTAAAACAATCATCAGTCGTAGTTGTTTGAATTCATAAATATCCAGATGCGAATTGAGGATGTATTGTTCCAGTACATATTTTGAAAAGGGCTTTGATGTATTGCTCAGGTGCCAGAGTGTCTGGTCGTTTTCCCATTTGTACAGAAGCTCTATATCTTCTACTTCTAAAGCTCTGAGCCAAATGTTTGCATTTTTGAGCATGATAAATTGTATTAATAAACTTTGATGTAAAAATAAAAAAAAAAGAGGTTGTTTCATAAAAAACAACCTCTTTAAAGGAATAATTAAATTTTAATTAATGGTAATTTTTTTGTTGAGAACAGTTTTACCATCATTTAGTTGCAGATAATACATGCCAGCAGGCAGCGATTTGAGGTCTAATCTGTTCACACTGCCAAACACCAAACCGGAAACTTTTTCAGTGTAAATTAATTGACCCTGAAGGTTGTAAACAGTTATGGTGAGATTTTCGGTATTGCTGAGCATTTGAAGATTGAAAAGACCATTACTTGGGTTGGGATGAATGTTAACATTAAGGTCGGACAACATAGGTAATGACATATTAACAGTAGTTGTATCATGAACCTTAACATTATCAACTGACGCATCAATTGAAGTTTTCAATAATGAACCATTTAATCCCAAGAAGTTAAAACCAAGCTGAATATTAGGTTCTCCGGCATATGCTGTTAAGTCGATAATTGTTTCGTACCATTCATTGGAGTTAAATACACCTTCGTCATTTTCGCTCCATAATGTGTCTATAGTTACACCATTATCAGTAGTGGCTAAGAGATATAAATCGAAATCATTGTCAGGTGCAACAGCTATTTCGTATCTCATAGCCCACCAGAAAGAAACGTATGGATGAGCGAGGAATGAGAAATCGAATTGAGGAGTAATCAGATATTCATCCTGAGTAACCTGACCACCATGTGTAATAGCAGCATATTGAGTTCCGAACTGCGCCTGCCAATCTTCAACATACCATGTTTCGCCACCGGCAGTCATCATACTCCAGCAAGGGAAGAAGTCTGGTTCTGCAGCATTGTCGAATTGGTCGACCCATGGGAAGGTATTAACAATATTACATTCCGTTACAAATGCATAAGGACCTGTCCAGTCGCTGTAATCACCAGCAACAGAATCGCAAATGGCTCTTACATAGTAATCATAAACAGTTCCTGGAGCTAAACCATTGAGTATATATGGGTTATCATCTGTAATAACAACAGTTCCAGTTCCTGGAGTAAAGCCAGTTTCATCGTATTCAATTTCCCAGAGGGCTTCGCCTGAATACCATTTCAATTCAGCAGCATTGATAGTGATGTTATAGGCATCGAGACTGTCAGGAGCAAAACAAGAATCTGCTGTATTGAATGTAAATGGGCCTGCCCATAAAGTGCTGTCGAATAAACAATAAGCTCTTAGGTAGAAATCGTAGGTCATCTCAGGAGCTAAGCCGAGCAGTGTATAGGGGTTGTCGTTTGTAACAACAAAGTTACCCGTGCTAGGTACAAAGCCAGTTGTATCCCATTCAATTTCCCATGTATCACCTGCACCTGTCCAGCCCAAATCGGCACTGGTAGTGGTTATGTTAGAAGCAGTAAGTACTGTAGGTAAGTCACAGGCAGGTATTTCATCAACCAGTATATCATCAATATACCAGTAATTAATATCAAAAGTATTGCCTAAGAATGCAAATGCAATATTAATAACATCACCTGCATAAGCACTTATATCAATAGTTTTAACCTCTGGAAGAATTTCCTGTGTTGGTGTAATTGCCCACACACTATCCCATGTAATACCACCGTCGTTAGTAATCATTATACCGATAGCATAAGGATTGCCATCGTAATGGTCAACATAATGTTTAAATTGCAGGTATAATGATGAAGCTGTGCTGGCATCAATTTCGGGTGTTATTGCCACAACAGTATCCGTTACCGAAGGTGTCCAGTTTAACCTCAACTCAGGTGCAATACCCTCAGCATTTTCAGAGTCAGCCACACCCCAGTTGTTGTAATTTCTTGTCCAGCAAACAGGTATAGTACCTACAGCAGTACCTGTGAAATCTTCTGAATAAGGAAGCGTCCATGCACCACAAAGTGTTGAGAAAGTTACAGGGCCTCTCCACATACTGGTATCACCAGGAGCGCATATGGCTCTTACGTATGCCTGATATGTTTTGGAATGTTGTAAGCCAGTTAAGGTATAAGGGTTAGAATTAGCGATGGCATACATACCTGTGCCCTGAGTAAATCCGGTTAAATCGTATTCAATCTGAAACTCCGTTGCTGTTCCTGCATCTGTCCATGCAAGGTCAACACTGGTGGTTGTTTCGTTAGAAGCAATAATTGAATTATAAACCAGACCTAAGCATGAGGGTATAGGTTCCCAAATCACATTGTCTAAATATACATACTGGGTTACTCCAGTGTTGCCGTGTTTAAAAGCAAAATAGTTGTCTGTTCCAGCGTATGCATCAAAGTCAACAATATATTCATCAAAGGTATTGGTAAGTGTAAATGTATCCAAAGGGTTAAACGTTGAACCGTCGGTGGGGTCGCTTATTGTACCTACAACCACATCTGTAGCATTTGTGCTTCTTTTAGCCATAAACCTTAATCTGTTGCTGCCAACAATATCTGTCATTTCAGGTGAAACGAGCATCAGATAGGTAGTAGCACCTGCTGTTGCAGAATTGTACATTTCAATCTGGTTAGGCAACGAGAATGGAGATGTAGTGGTAATGGTCTGTACGCGGGCAAATGTATTGGAAGCTACAACAATTTTCGACCAACATAAAGGCAAATTGGGAGTGCTAACAGCATCAAAGTTTTGAGCCATAGTGGCATTAAATGTTCCACAAACAGTTGAGAATGCAACAGGACCATACCAAACACTGGTATCACCTACAGCACAAATACTTCTGATATAAATCTGATAGGTTGTAGAAGGTGTTAATCCTGATATTGTGGTGGGATTAGAGGTTACTATAGATGAGTAGCCAGTACCGGGAGTAAAGCCGTTTAATCCATATTCAATTTCCCACTCACTTGCAGGGAGCCATTCCGACCATGCAATGTCAATTGAGTTGATTGTTGGGTTGGAGGCAACAAAACTACCCGGAGTAATACCAGGACATGATGGCATGGGTTCCCAGTTGAAGTCATCAATATAAATATATCTTGATGAAGCTGAATTGCCATGTTTGAAGGCAATATAAGTATCGGTTCCGTTGTAATTATGGAAGGGGATAACAAATTCCTGATAGGTATTAGTAAGTGTTTTAATGGTATCAATTAAAGTAAATGTAGAGCCATCAGAAGGGTCGGATAATGTGCCGATAATAAGATTTTCTACAGAAGCACCTCTTTTAGCTTTAAAACGCAACTGATTAGGACCTGTTGTGAGGTCAGAAATTTCAGGAGTAACCAGCATAAGGTAAGTTGTGGCTCCGGCAGTGCTGGAGTTGTACATTTCAACATGATTGGGTGTACTTGCAGGTGTGGTTGTTGTGATGGTCTGTACACGGGCAAATGTATTAGATGCCACAACAATTTTCAACCAGCAAAGCGGTAAAGCAGGTACGGTTACACCATCAAAGTTTTCTACTATTGTTGCTGTATGAGGACCACAGAGTGTTGAGAATTTGAATGGACCTCTCCATATACTTGTATCACCAACGCTACAAATACTTCTGATATATACATCATAAGAAGTTGAATGATTTAAGCCAGGTATTGTAAATGGGTTTGAATTAGCCAAAACATTTGTTCCTGTACCAAAAACAAAAGCGGTATTGCCATACTGTAATTCCCATTCGGCAGCCGTTCCTGGTTCTGTCCATGCAAGGTCTATACTATTTACGGTAGGATTTGAAGATAACATACTGAGTATTTGAACACCTGGGCATGTTGGGATAACATCAATAACCACATCGTCCACAAAAATATTATTACCAAAGGAACTTACACCTTCAAAAATGATGTAAGAATTTCCAGAAACGCCTGTAGGTAATTCAAAGGCATAATCATACCAGCCGTTTGCTGTAACTACAGGTGTCAGATTGATGCTTCTGTTTATGGTACCCAATAAAGTAGCACCTGTTAAATCGGCAGTGGTATTATAATAAACATTTATCTGGTCGGTATTTGTTAGGTAGCCATTGTCGCGGTACATCCAAAAGTTAACCTGATAATTGTCATTTGGAAAATTAATGGTTGGCGTAATTAAATTGGCTTTTGTACCACTGGATAAGCTATAACAGTTAAACCTTGCCATTGCTGCACCTGAATGAGGTGTGCAAGTAGGATTTGTACCAGTTGTTTGTCTGTCCCATATACCTGGGGTTCCTGTTCCTGCTGTTTTAATATTTGTCCAGCAATCAGGGGCAAAAGTAGTTCCATCGAAACTTTCAGCAAAGGGGAAGCTTGAAATGGTTAAACAAGGTGTTGTAAATGTGAAAGGGCCTGCCCATCCGCTTACATCACCTCCACCACAATCGGATTGTACATAAAAACTGTATGAAGTATTGGGGGTAAGACCTGATAAAGCATAGGGTTTGGTTGAAGTAGAAACCAGTGTGCCATTTCCTTGTGTAAAGCCAGTAGTGCCCCATTCTATGTTCCATGTAGTGGCAAAGCCAATTTCGTTCCAGTTTAAGTCTGCTGAGGTTGTATTTAAGTTATTTACTGCAAGATTATTTACGCCAGGACAAGTGGGTCCTAATTCTATAGAAACATCATCAATAGTCAAGTACCATGGGCTAAAAGATGTGCCTTCGGCTTGGATGCCCAGATAATAAACACCTGAAGTAGGTACTGAAAAAGAACCTTCGAGTTTTTGATAGGTGGTATTAACAGGATTGTCAACGCTAGTTATTGTATTCATTGATGCACCGTCTTGTGCATTGCCATAAGCAATGTTTAATGCAGTAAAACCAGAAGCCCCATCAGTAATATACCATACGCTGGCTTTGTAAAAAGTACTGGCATTTAATTGCACAGGAGCAAAGAAGAACCAGTTGCCTGCAGGAGCATATTGAAATGCAGCAAATTTGGCACCTGATTTGGGTGTTCTGTTATAGGTTGTAGCTGCAATGTATGTTTGGTTCTTAGTGCCAAGAGATGTAGCAGCCATACATACAGGTAATTCATTATTTACTGTGATGCTTTCAAAACCCTCAAAATAGGGGATAGTTGTAGCAATACAAGGTGTGGTAAAAGCTATGGGGCCTGCCCAGTCGCTGTAATCGGTACCACCACAGAATGTTCTTACAAAAACATGATAATTGGTTGCAGGTGTTAAGCCGGTAGCGTTG
>CAZVOS010000031.1:0-11061 GCA_964628845.1 uncultured Bacteroidales bacterium
GAAAATTTGTTTTACGATAATTTTTGAATTCTTTTGAATCACTCATTAAAATATGAAACATCAGATTGTCCTCCATATCTGCAACTTTTTCATAAGACAATACTATCACTTCATTGTAATCAACTGCATTCTCTACATTATTTGAACAAGATGCTGATATAAAAATCACTGGGATGATAAAAAAAAGAAATCTCATTGTTATAAGCTTTTTAAAAATTATTTTGCATTTATTTGTAATAGAGCTTCATCAACAGCTTTGAGTACAGGTTGATTCGACAATTCCTCATTTACAGCTTTATACATCCATAATTGCGGAACTATACAGCCATTGGTAAACATTCTGTATGTTTCTTCCGCAAAATTGCCTTTTTTCGATGCTATATATTCATCAACCTGAAACTCAACCAGATGACCTATAGGGTAAGCAGAAAGATATAAAGGATAAGCAATCATATGTGAATATATACCTAATATTGGCTCGTCTTTTTTATTGAACACCGGCTCGTAATATTTATTCCACACATCTTTTGAAATAGTAACCACTTGATTTTTTAACTCTTCCGGTGTTGTTTCAGGATTCATATATAACCACTTCCAAACCTCCATATCAACCAGCGACACTCCCATTATTTCATACAAACTCCAGAAGACATCTAATGTCTGATAACTTTTAGTATTGACATCTTCCTTATTTATCCCCATTAAAGGCAAATCTCTCTTCTGGAACATAAATGCCATGGCTTCAGTAAAGGCAGTATTAGGAACACCCCTCAGCATATAATAATCTATATCATACAAAGTGATGGTTTGTTCTACATTATGTCCCAGTTCATGCATAGCAATATTATAACCTTTATAATCCATCCCTCCCTGTGGTATTCTTGTACGCAGATGCGATTTATCCGATTTCATCTGAGCTCCCCAGGCATGTCCTGCCCCTCTGGCTCCTTCTACAATTATACGCGAAGCTATTTCTTTAGCTTTATCTGGTTTATATCCCAGTTTAATCAGAAAATTAGGAATGTCCTTCTCATAAGCAGCCACGTCAGGATATTTTTTTACCAGTATCTTGGTCAGCTCATCTTCATTAATTGAACTTCTCGATTTAAATCCATCATACCATAAATCAAATGGCTCTAATCCACGTCCTAAACGCTCACTTATAAGATTACCCACTTTCTTTACCTGTTCAGATGAAACAAGTTCTTTAAAAAGCTGCTCAACAAATTCCTGACGCAATTCCATACTTTTTTCAAAAGCCCTGTCAATATAGGTGGGATAATATGGTGAATATTGATCCAATTCCCTCAGAATTTTAAATTGATTTAACAAATGTTCATAACGTGTATCAGGTTCTCTTTCCATATTCACTTTTACATCACCTTTTAAAACACTGTTATTATAGGGATTCCAAATATATTCTTCGTTATTTATGACTTCTTTTGGTATTTCCTGGCTAATTATCTTTTTCATTACCTCATAAATAAGTTTCTGCTTCTTCAAACCTTGTTCTGCATTACTATAATTGGCCTTTAGTTCATCTCTTAAACCCCAGTGTGATATAAGTTTTAAATTATTGGTAAAGAGCTGTTGACCCTCATTATCCCTCAAATTATTCATTACAATATTATACTGTGCAATATAATTATCAGCTTGGGTAGAGATTTCAGATTCCTTAAGTAATAGATGTGCTGGAGTACGTGATGTAAAAGCATCCCCCATACGACAATAAGCCCATTCTAACCTTGACCAGTCTTTCCCTAATTGTTCTTTTTCTTCTAAAGTATAAAATGGAAAATTTAAAAGCACATGATGTGCAATTTTATTGCTGAACAAATCATCTGTTAAGTGAGATGAAGGGTTATAACTCCCAAATATCAAATCAACAGGTGCAATTTCACCCATATCCAAATGCAATACTTTTTTTAACTCAATATTCATCCTGTTAAAATTACCGAATAATATTTCAAAGTAGTAAGATGTCTTATCGAAAAAATCCTCAAGTTTTTCTTTATCTGCAATAAAACTTTCTTTGCAGAATTGTTTGAAATCTTCTTCTGTACCATCCTCTTCATTCCAGAACAAAGCCAGTTGTTTAACACCTTTCTCAATTCTCAGTTTGTTTTCACTCCCATTAAGTACAAGCAATGTATCAATGGTTTTATTAACAGTGGTTTCACTTATTTTTTTCATAACTTCATCGTTAGTTTGTTTACATTTTTCTGAATGGCAAGCCGATAGTAATATAACTACAGCCACATACATAAAATATTTAGTTTTCATAATTATTGGTTTTTGGTTATTATTTACTTTTTAATAATGCTTTTACCGGCTCCAATCCAGTTGGTGTACCTTCCTGAATAGCTTTTAAAACAGCCCCTCCTCCAGTAAAAATATAATATTTAGGGCTGTCTAAAGCTGTAATATATAAACCCGGCAACAATCTTTTTAACTCCTGCATGGTATCGCCACCACCATATAATTTTACGGCCTCAACATTATCATCTATAAGTTGATCCAATGCAATAGTTCCTTCATTAAAATAAGGGGTAAAACCCATTACAGCATTTACAAAAATAGTATGTGCCTTATGAAATACTTCGTGAACAGTATCTATCTTAAAAGATTCTTTTGCAATATCACAAATATAATTTAAATCATCTCCTTTCTTACATTTTCTGATATCTATTGTCTTATATTTACCTTTAATTTTTCCACTTAAAGTTGTTGATGAAACTACATAAGGTAACTCAATTATTTTATTGGAATACTTTTTTGAAAATTTTACAAATTCCATAGCTAAAGCTAAGTCTTCATCTTCAATACCTTTTATAATAAAACCATATTTAGCCGAAAGATAGGCATTATAAATAACACCTCCCAACACCAGATAATCTGAAGTTTCGATAAGTGCATACAATGAATCTATTTTTGTGTCAAACTTTGCCCCTGCCACAACCGAAAGCATTGGACGTTGAGGATTATAAATCCTGTCCAGATTATGTATTTCTTTTTGTAAAAGAAAACCTGCATAAGAAGGCAAAAACCTTGTAATCCCTACTGTCGAAGCATGTGCCTGCCACGAACCAAAAGCATCATTAATAAAAATATCAGCTAACCCAGCCAGTTGATAGGCAAACCTTTCGGCTTCTTCATTTTTAGCTTCTTCTCCTGCAAACCATCTTGTGTTAGGAAGATAAACAGCGTCAATTTTATCCTCTTTCAATTCTCTAATCATATGGTTTATTGATGTTTCAATACCAACGAAACCCTTGTTGTCAACAACGTGAAATTCAGGTATTTTTATGTTTATATGCAGCTTATTTTCAATATAATCAACTATTGGTCTAACCGAAGTATTTTCATCAATAAGAATTTCACCTGTTTTCTTATTTTTAGGTCTTCCCACATGAGTCATCAGTATGATTTTCCCTCCTTTAGCATTAATGTAATAAAGTGTTCCAATGGTTGCATCTATTCTGTATGGGTCGTGTATCAGGCCTTTCTTTACAACATTATGGTCAACCCGAACCAATACTACCTTACCTTTTAAATCAGCATCCTGTAATAATTTGCAATTAAAAATATTATCTGTTTTTTTCATATGATTTTTTTTAAACACACAAATTTAAATTGTTTTTATATAAATCTATCATTTTTTTTAATTATGATTCTGATTTTTTTTAACAAAATTTTATATCAATAAAAAATCATAGTTAGTAACAGCATTTAAAAAACACATCAATACAATGTAAATATTTATAAAAGCTTTCATTTTTCATTAGATTTAAAGCTTGTAAAAGATATTTATTATTTGTATATTTGTCTTTTTTGAGTTTATAATTTTTTGTAACTTTTATATAAAAAATACAGTATTAAAATATTATAATTGGAAAGGCAACTAATATGCTGAAAAACGTCTTTCATTAAGTTATTTTAGGGTTTATCTGATGAAGAATTTAAGAAAACATATTTTTACGAAAATTTCTATTATATTATTATCCGTAATATTTTCCAATAATATATCCGCTCAACCTAGTATATCTGGTATTATTAACACATATTATCCCGTAAACATTATTAATGGTATTAATTACTGTTCAAATTCACTTACTTTAAGCAATTGTACTGGCTTAAATATAGGAGACAAGGTATTAATTATTCAAATGAAAGGTGCATCAATAGATACTTCCAATACAACTTCCAGTGGAAGTATTATTTCGTACAATGATGCTGGTAAATATGAAATAGCCATTATTGATTCAACACATGGCTGTGAATTAATATTTAGAGATTCTTTAGTCAATACATATGACCCATATAATTATGTTCAAATTGTTACAATCCCTCAATATAATGATGTAATCATTGCCGATACTTTAAAATGCCTTGATTGGAATGGTACATATGGTGGTGTTTTAATTTTTGAAGCCAGTGGTACTGTTACATTAAATGCTCCTATAAATGTAAGTGGTAATGGTTTTGATGGAGGAACTTTTTTTACTTGTAACGCTAATTTTATTGGAACTGGTCCTAATTATGTTATGCCCAGTGTTGTTGGCGACCAGGTTAAAGGTCAAGGTATTGCCACTCTTCCTCAACATTTTATAGGAGGCAGGGGAACAGTGGCTAATGGGGGTGGTGCCGGAGGTGCTCAGCCCATACAGTCAGGGCTTACTGATGCATTTTATAATGGTGGAGGTGGAGGTGGTAATTATGGGGCTGGTGGCAATGGGGGTAAATCCTCTACCGGCTTAAATCCTCAATATCCAGGTGGTCTTGGAGGAAGAGCCCTTACATACTCTGGCATCGAAAACAGAATATTTATGGGAGGCGGTGGTGGTTCAGGACATCGAAGGTTTCCAACTTCTGGTCCTACAAATGGTACTAATGGTGCAGGTATTGTTATAATTAAGGCCAACACAATAATTGGTAACAATCAAAATATTTTTGCCTACGGTATAGATAATCAAAGTATCTTGAATAATGTAGGAAGAGGTGGTGGTGGTGCAGGAGGAACAGTTCTTTTAGATGTTAATAATTATTCTGGGTCATTAAATATATCTGTTAAAGGAGGTGTTGGTGGTTCTAATTCAGGGGGAAATGCTGTAGGCCCTGGTGGCGGTGGCGGCGGCGGCGTTATCTGGGTAAAAAATGCTTCTGTACCTGGTTCTATTGTATATGATGTTACAGGTGGTTTAAATGGCATGTACGTTTCAACCAATATCGCATGGGGAGCTACACCAGGTCAAGATGGTACTGTACTAACAAACCTGAGTATTCCTCAAGGACAAAATCAGTTTATCTTTATTGATTCTGTAACCTCTGCTTCAGCAAATTCTCCTGTTTGTCAGGGAGAAACTATTTACCTCCAAGCAGGAACAGTTCCAGGCAATGCCTCATATCTATGGATAGGACCCAACAACGACAGTATGTTTGTTCAGAACCCTCAAATTACAAATGCCACACCCTCCAATTCTGGTACTTATGATCTGCAAGTACTTATAAATGGCTGTCCGGGACCTCCCGTATCTACTGATGTGCTCGTATATCCTACGCCTTCTTTGCCAACAGTATTAGATACAGCTATTTGCTTTGGAAGTCCAACACCTACTCTTATTGATACTTCAAATTCTCCAGGTATAGTAAAATGGTACGACAATCCTTTAATGATTACTGCTATTCATACTGGGACTTCATACCTTCCTCCTGTTAGTGCCCCTGGCACTTATACCTATTACATAACACATACACAGAACGACTGTGAAAGCCCTCCTGATACTGCTGTTCTTACTATTCATCCAATACCTCCAGCTCCTACTGCAAATAATGAGGTTGTTTGTCAGGGTAATCCCATTCCAAACTTATCTGCAACGGGTACAGGCACCATTAAATGGTACAACAGTTCCAATGTATTGGTTTATACCGGAAATCCTTATAATACAGGCCAAACGGCATATAACACTTATACTTATTATGTTACCCAAACAATTAATAACTGTGAAAGCCCCTCTACAACTGTTACACTTACAATAGTTCAAACACCTGTTGTTAACGCCATATCCAATATAACAGTATGTCCTGGTCAGCAAATTACTATTCCTGCTTTTGCAAGTACACCCAGTGGGGCCTCCTTTACATGGTCCAATTCAAATACCAATATTGGTTTAGTTGCCACAGGAACTGGCAATATTGCCCCATGGACTGCTCCATCTAATACATCAGGTACAAACATTACATCCACAATATCCGTAACACCTACACTAAACGGATGTCAGGGAACACCACTCAATTTCACAGTTACTATCAAGCCAACACCTGTTGCCAATCAAATAAGTAATGTGGTAGTTTGCCCAGGCACACCCATAAATATAGGAAACTTTACAAGTAATCCCAGTGGTTCAACATACACATGGTCTAATTCAAATACTGATATAGGAATTGCTGCAAACGGAACAGGAAACATTGCCTCATGGAATGCTGCACCCAACAGCACAGGTGCTAATATTATGGGAACTGTTTCTGTTACCCCTACACTTAACTCCTGTTCGGGAAATCCAATGAATTTTACTGTAACTATTTATCCCACGCCCACAGTAAATGCTGTATCAAATATCAATGTTTGCCCGGGAAACAATATTACTGTGCCAAATTTTATTAGCGTTCCTTCTGGCGCAAGCATCTCATGGACAAACTCAAATACCGCCATAGGACTTGTTGCAAATGGCACAGGAAGTATTTCTCAATGGACTGCTCCTGCCAATAGTACAGGGTCAAATATTACAGGCACTATTACAGTTACCCCTACATTAAATGGGTGCCCTGGTGTGCCCATGTTGTTCACAATTACAGTTTATCCTACACCTACTGTAAATCAGATTTCTAATGTTGATGCATGCGCAGGCAGTACCATTTCATTGCCCAATTTTGGCAGTGTTCCTTCGGGAGCCAGCTTTACATGGAGCAACTCTAATACGACAATTGGACTTACAACCAATGGAACAGGCAATATCAATCCATGGACTGCACCACCAAACGGCACAGGTTCTAACATAACAGGCAACATTACTGTAATACCTCAACTAAACGGTTGTACAGGAACTACACCCATGAATTTCTCTGTTTCTATATTACCTACACCTGCCAGTAATTCCATTTCAAATATAGCTGTATGTCCTGGTGAAACTATAACTATTACAAACTTTGTAAGTAACCCCACAGGAGCTTCGTATAACTGGACAAACTCCAATACTAACATTGGTATTGCTGCAAATGGTTCAGGTAATATTGCCCCATGGATTGCACCTGCAAATAGTACAAATCTGAATATTACAGCTACTATCACTGCTACTCCTACTCTTAATGGATGTACTGGAAATCCAACGGTTTTTGATGTGACTATATATCCTACGCCTTCTGCTAATGCTATTTCTGATATTTCCGTCTGCCCTGTCTCAACAATTAGTATCCCTGCATTTGCCAGCACTCCCACAGGAGCTTCTTTCACATGGGCAAACTCTAATACTGCTATTGGCCTTTCTACCAATGGAACTGACAATATAACATCGTGGACAGCACCTCAGAATAACACAAATCTAAACATTACAGGTACTATAACTGTTATTCCTACACTAAATGGTTGTACAGGTATATCCACTGATTTTGATGTAATAATTTATCCAACGCCTTCTGTTAATACAATAACAGATATTGCTGTTTGTCCTGGAGAAACCATTACTGTTCCAAACTTTACAAGTACACCTTCTGGAGCTTCATTTAACTGGTCAAACTCCAATACAAACATAGGACTTGTTGCCACTGGGAGTGGGAATATTGCATCCTGGACTGCACCTCAAAATACTACCAACCTGAATATTACTGGTACAATATCTGTGACCCCTACACTTAATACTTGTACAGCCCCCCCCTTCGATTTTGATGTAACAATATATCCCACACCATCTGCTAATCCCATATCAGATATTACTGCTTGTCCGGGAGAACTGATAAATATTCCTAATTTCACAAGCGTACCTACTGGGGCATCTTTCTCATGGACAAATACAAATGTAAATATTGGTTTATCTGCTTCAGGAACAGGGCATATTGCCTCATTTACTGCAGCAGCCAATAATACAAATGCTGATATTATTGGAATTATTACTGTTACACCAGACCTTAATGGTTGCCAGGGTACATCTGTAGATTTTAATATCACAATCTTACCTACACCTACAGTAGATAATATCTCTAATGTATCTGTTTGTCCTGGTGCTACTATTGATTTAGGTAATTTTAGCAGCACTCCCTCAGGTGGAAATTTTTCATGGACTAATTCTAATATAAATATTGGACTTAACGCTAATGGTACTGGTAATATTTCTTCATGGACAGCACCTGCCAATACTACCGGAGCAGATATTACAGGAATTATTTCAGTAATTCCAACTCTTAATGGATGCGAAGGGCCTGCTTTTGATATCACTGTTACAATATTTACCGCTCCCACAGTAAACCAAATACCCGATATTTTTGAATGTTCAGGAACTTTTATAGATGTTGGTAATTTTGTAAGTAACCCAACAGGTTCAACATTTACCTGGACAAATTCAAATACTGATATTGGTATTCCTGCTAATGGTATCGGTAATATACCTATTTGGATAGCACCAGCCAATAATACAGGAAGCAATATAGTTGGTAATATTGTTGTAACACCATCATCTGTTTATTCCTGTGTAGGAACACCTATGAGTTTTTCTATAACCATATTTCCCATCCCATCTATTGACCAAATATCTCATATCATTGTCTGCCCTGGAGAACAGATAAATATTGGAAACTTCAACAGCATTCCTGTTAATGCCACTTTTGCATGGTCTAATTCAAACACTAATATTGGTCTTTCTTCTAATGGCACTGGCAATATTCCCTCCTGGTATGCACCTCCAAACAGTACAAATGATGATATTGTAGGAATTATTAATGTAATACCTACCTCTAACGGTTGTCAGGGTGTCCCTATGTTATTCAATGTTACTATAAAACCAACACCTACAATAACTCAAATAAATAATATCGAAGTTTGTCCTGGTGAACAAATTAGTATTAGCGCTTTTATCAGCACTCCAACGGGAGCTAATTTCGAGTGGACAAACTCTAATACATCAATTGGAATAGCTTCAAGTGGCATCGGAGATATCTCTCCATGGACTGCACCCGCTAATAGTACTTTTACAGATATTACCGGAGGTATTGACGTGATACCCATTTTAGACGGTTGTCAGGGCCTTCCCATGAGTTTTGATGTTACTATTTTCCCCACACCATCTGTACAACAACTGGCTGATATTATTGTTTGCCCTGATGATGATATTGATATTGGAAATTTCGTAGGCAATCCTACAGGAACAACATTTGAATGGATAAACTCAAATATAAATATTGGCTTAGCTACTACTGGAACAGGTCATATACCAGTTTGGACAGCACCTTCTAACAGTACAGCCGGAGATATTTCTGGCGTTCTAACTGTAACTCCAATTTTTAATGGATGTACAGGTGTTCCAATGACCTTCAATATTACTATTAAGCCCACACCAGAAGTTGATGTTATTAATAATATAGTTGTTTGTCCCGGCGACCCTATAAGTATTCCTGATTTTGGCAGTTCACCTACTGGTGCAACCTTCAACTGGACAAACTCAAATATCAATATAGGATTAGTAAGTTCCGGTACTGGAAACATAGCTTCATGGAATGCACCTTCCAATACATCCGGAACAGATATTGTTTCTACAATTTCTGTTGCCCCTACATTAAATGGTTGCCCCGGCCCTGTAATGAACTTCACAATTACTGATTTTACGTCTCCTACGGTAAATCTTATTGCCAGTATTGAAGTATGCTCTGGTGATATTATAGATTTTGGTGACTTTGTGAGCAATCCTACTGGCTCTACTTTTAATTGGGTTAATACAAATACGGATATTGGTATTGCGAGCAGTGGCAGTGGAAACATACCACCCTGGACTGCCCCTGATAATTATACGGGCTCTGATATTACAGGAACAATTACAGTTACGCCCTCATCCACATTCTCATGTATTGGAACACCAATGAGTTTTGATCTTACTATTTATCCTATTCCTGTTGCTGATCCCGTTTCAGATATAAATGTTTGCCCGGGAGAACAAATTAATGTTGATATTTTTAACAGCAATCCTTCAGGTGCCAGTTTTGATTGGACAAATACCAATACAGATATTGGTATTCAATCAAGTGGTACAGGGCAAATAACACCATGGATTGCACCTGCCAATACTACAGGAGGAAATATTACTGGAACAATAAATCTTACACCAACACTTAATGGCTGCCATGGGCCTGATGTGGATTTTACAGTTAATATTTATCCTACGCCCTCTGCACCTCTGGCAAATAATGAAGAGTCGTGTTTTGGTTTTACAGTTCCCGATTTAATTGCTAATGGAACTGGTATTATTCAATGGTATGATAACAATTCAGCCATACCCCCTCCATTATTTACAGGAAGCACATTTCCGACAGGAGAAACCCTTGTGGGTACTTATACTTACTATGTAACTCAAGTAGAAAACAACTGCGAAAGCTTGCCAACAGAAGTTACGCTTACAATTCATCCTATTCCCACTGCTCCATCAGCAAGCAATATTGAGGTTTGTTTTGGCTCTGCTGTTCCCGACCTTGTTGCCACCGGAACAGGAACAATAGATTGGTTTTACGACCCGTCTCTATCTCCTTTACTATTTACAGGTGCTGCATATCCTACAGGACAAACAGACGTTGGACATTACACATACTATGTAACACAATCAGAAAATAACTGCCAGAGCCCTGCCACAACGGTTACTTTAGATATTTTCCCTGTTCCTACAGCTCCAGTTTCTCAAAATGAAGAAGAATGTGAAGGGTATCCTATCCCCTCTCTAACAGCTACAGGCACGGGCTTGATACAATGGTACGATGACCCATCCCTAAACACAGTAATCCCCTTTAACCCGCTATCATACGCCATTAAGT
>CAZVOS010000032.1:0-10939 GCA_964628845.1 uncultured Bacteroidales bacterium
TTACAATAATATTTTTAACCGCTGTATCGCTATTGCCACCATAGTAAGCCACAAGCTTTATTTCTTGTATGCCTGCCGAACTCATTATAATATCAAGCATGGGCATAGAGCTTTGAAAAACATTGTTAAAAAACCATTGAACACTATCGTGAGGCATGGCTGTGGTATTTTGCAAATGTACAGTCTGCCCTTCACACACAGTATCGTTTATACACATTAAAGAAGCTTTTGGTGCATCAGTTGTGTACATTTTAATACACACATCAAAATTGTAATTGCTCCCTTGTCCTGTAAGTAACCAATTATTACCATCCACACTTACAAAACAACTGTTTGAAGATAAGGATATCCCTGATGTGTGAAATGGCTCATAAATCTCAACAGGTATTACAGGGTAAAAAGCCCCCGGCAAAAAATAAGTGGCCTTTATGTAAACCACACTACCTAAGGTATCTGTAGGCAAGTTAAAAGCCAGAGTATAAAAGCCCTTATGTGGACATACTATGTTCGATGAAGCCAAAAGTCCTGATAAAACACCTCCTGAAAAATTCCTGTAAATGTCAATACCGATAGTCATATCATTTGCAACAGCATAAGTGCCTATACGTTTTATCTGCTGCCCCATAGGAATGCCCCCCGAAGGCGTTATTGTATATTGAGCCATGGCATATGCTGTACTTGTACCAAAACCAAAATTATCCACCCATCCAAAATCATCGTGCAAATAAACATTTGAATGTAGAGGAGCAGTAGGAACTTCCTCTCTTGTGGGGAAGTAAGCTGTTTCGGACAAAATACCCACATCGTAATACGACACATAAAAATAACCATTCTGAGCCCAGCTTGTGCCATAAGAGTCTTTTATTATCCAGCCACCTGCACCGGGAGCTCCTGCAAACAACATGGTGTCGTTCCAGCCGGCAAGGGTAACACAATGTGGATATAACGAATCAGTAGCATCCAGTAAATTGTCGTAATATTTGAATGTATTGGTGTTATAATGTGCCATATTGAAAAACATAGCTGTAGCCAATGCACCATTATCAAATATAGCTTGTTTAACAACAGTTGTATTTTTAGGTAAAAAACGCATTTCTTCCACATAAGCAGGTGGCGTAGGTGGAAAAATCTGACTGTAGGGACAATTCCCAACAGCAGGTGTATAGGGGTCAATACTGCTCAACAAGGGTCCTTTATGTTTCGAAAAAAGTGCCTGTGCCATATAATAACTCCCTCCCACACAGGCCCCTTCGTCAAATCCATGACAATCAATAATATTATCTTCAGATAAATTATGCAAACCATATCCCTTTTTCAACCAGTTCGACTCTATAGAAGCTGCTGTGGCAAATGCCCAGCAGGCACCACAACTTCCCTGGTCCTTAACAGGCGACATGAGATTTAGTGTCCTTAAATCATATACCTGAGGCAATTGCGCCTCTGCTTTGCTACTAAAGCAAGATATATAAATTAAAATGCCAAATAAAATGAATGGATTTTTGTAATTGTTTTTCATGATGAAATAATTTAAAATTAAACACTTAACTCATTTTTAATTTATTCAAGTAAAATTCCATTTTTTCTTTACGTCCTAATGCTCTGTTTATTTCATACAAGGCATTAATCAGATTTTTATCCTTGTCGCTTATCTGATACGCTTTCTCAAAATATTCATCTGCCAGCTCTAATTGAGCTGTACTGAAATATATCTTTCCTAAGTTTAACAAGGGTTCATATGCATCGGGCTTCAAACTCAATATCTTCAGATTGGTGTTAATGGCTTCTTCTACCCTGTTCTCTTTCATATACAAAGCACTCAAATTGGTATAAGGGTCAATATAAAGGGGTTCTTTTTGAAGCGTTTTTCGGTAAAATTCTATGGCTTTTTCTGTATTGTTTTTCTGGTCGTATATAAGTGCTACATACATATATATCATGTAAGATGTTGAGTCAATATTTAAAGTGTATTCAAATTGCATAAGGGCATCATCAAGCCGTTCAGTCATAAAATACGCCTTAGCAAGAAGGTACGATGCATTGTAAAATTCTGGGTAAATATTTATGGCCTCTTTGTAATGTAATATAGCTTTATCAAACAGCTCTGGCTTTTTCTGGGCATTTTTTTCGCTCTGCAGATAGTCCATTAAAGCACTTGCATACATCTGATGTGCCTGTGCAGAACGGTTTAAATAGCTCATATCACTTCCAAACAAACTCAGATGGTTTTCCCATTGTTTATTCCGTGTTAAGGTTTTAAATCCGTATAAAAAAACAATAACAATTAAAACGCTTATAAAACCTTTGTGAACGTAAAAAACCGGCTTATTGGAAAACCATTTAATTTTAAAAATTATTGATAAAACACAAACCAAAACAATACAAAAGCCCAATGAAGCCGTAAAAACCAGTCGCTCAGCAACAACTCCTGCTACAGGAGCAACAATATTTGAAAAAATACTGATACAAATCAAATAATACAAAATGCCAAATGATAATATCTTATCTGTGCGGAATTTAATCAATGCATAAATTAAAAACACCAGATGTATAAAAAACGATATTAATGCCCAATGATTACTCATAGTAACAATAGGCACCATGTCGTATCCATAATAAAACCCTAAAGGATGTGGAAAGATGAGCATCTTTAAATAAAATGCCAGAGACACAAAAGCAGTTCCCGTTCTTATAATAAAAGGTGTTTCTTTATGTATGGGCATCTCGGCAAAATCTAAAAACCTCCCGGATGCAGGCATTATTTCTGTAGCTTCGCTTAAGGCGGTAGTATTTATATACGAAAAAATGGACTCATTATATCCCTTTATTAAAAATAATTCTGTTATTAAGGCAAGGGGTATTATTATAATGATGATTTTTTTAAAATAATATTTCTTATCTGGCAGTATATTCGATAATGATAATACCGAAAGCAAGGTAAATATTATGGTTATAAAAACAGTCTCATTACTGAACCTTTCCCATACAATATTAACTACAATAGAAATAAGAGCCGATGTTGTACAGAATAACTTGAACACAAGATGTTTTTTATCTGTTCTTATTAAAACAAAAGACAGGGCTATAACAAAATAATAAAAAACAAATATCAGATACCTAGCTGGAGCAAGTATTACTGGTAAAAAGAGTATCCCTATGCAAACAAGATGAAAGATATTTCTATAATTAATTATGCTGAAGAAGAAAATTAAAAAAATCAATACAGGAGTTACCATCCCTGTTTGTATAAGTAAAAACAAACTCATACACATAGGAAAGCATAAAAGAATATCCTTTTGTTGTGGTCTTGAGAAAAAATAAATAAACGTACTTAATATAAATCCAAACGACAAAATATATTTGGAATTATTGATAATACCTGTTATCAGCAACAATATGTTTATAAAAAAATAGATACCCAAAACATACAAATCATTTTTATTGTAATAAGTATGCTTTTCTTCACGCTTAGATAAAGGATTATAAAAGTAATTTTGTATAAACTCTTTTATTATTGATTTTACAGAAACTGTTGTTTTATATGTTCCGATGAGCCAAAAGAACAAAACAGCTAGAATAATAGCGGTAAAAAATAAAATACGCACATTGATGTCGAAGAAAAACGAACTCACAGCTCCCAAAAGAGCATAACATAAAGTAAGGATAATTAATTGTTTAAAACCCGGTCGCAAAAACATGATTAAAGACAGTGGTATGATAAGGGCAAAGGGCAAAATGCTTTTTTTTGAAAGCACGGCCATTAAAAAAATAAAAACAGAAAAAAGCAGGTATTTTAATTGCTGCGTCTTTACATACTTCACTGCAATTAATAAAGAAAGTAAGCCCCCTGTCAGGGCAAGTATTTCATCCCTGTTCTTTATACTTGCCACCACTTCGGTATGTATGGGATGGGATGCAAAGAGTAAACAGATACTTATGGAAAGCCATAAACCATAATTATGAAATAGAGCAAGTAAAACCTTAAATAATATAAAAATCAATAAACTATAAAGCAAAGCATTAATTAAATGACTTAGCCCTGGATTATCCCCGAAAAACTGATGCTCTATGGCAAAGCTTGCCAATACCACAGGTCTGTATTCATAAACATTATCCGAATCATCGGTATAATAGGGCTGGGTAAAAATATCAAACAATGCCGCAAACCCTCTGCCCGTTACTCTATGATTCTTTGTTACCAACTCATCATCAAGATTATAACTGTTGCTTACAGTGTTGACGTAGAGCAGAAAAGAAAAAATCACCAGCCCCCAGCCCGTATATTTGAGTTTGTTGTTCGGTTTTGGCTTGATTTGATTCTTTCGGGTTGCTTGTACCGTATTTTTGATGGACATTGTTAAATGGATTAACAGTATAAAAGTAATACTTTTATTTTTTTACAGATATAGAATTTAAGTTTTTGATAATATTTTCGGCCTCTTCAATCTCAAAAATTTCAAAAAACATTTCATCCGAAAAATATTGTTTTATAAACGATAACATACCCATAGGTATTTCAATGCCGCCAAGCTGCTCTATAATACCTTCTGCTTTTCGCAAACAGCATTCTTTTCTGTTTTTAGCTTCTGTGTCTTCTGAGTTCAAGCCGCTAAAATATTTTTCAATGTTATTCATGATTTCATTAGCACTATCTTTGATGTTAACAGATGCACTTGCCTTTTTTTCTAAAGCTTTGTTTTTCCAAATATCAATATTCCTTATTAAACCATCCAAAAGACTTTTATTATATATTTCGACTGGCTTATTTTCTGTTAAAACAAACTGTTTTAAGTAATTGTTAATTTTTTCGAGTTCCGTATTATCCAATGTCCACAATGCCAGATAAAACGGATAATACACTATGCTGAACCATGCATAAGCCCCGTTTCTGTTACAAAACTCCAATAAAGCTGGCAATTCATAAACGTTATAACGCATCGGACAAATGGTAATTCCAAATTTAGTCTGCTTTCGTTTGCAATAATTACTGAAATAATTAATATTATCTAAAACAATATCCCGATTGCCATTAACCCGTATCTTTTTATATGTATCGTTATTTAATGCATCGAGCGAAATATTAAACGAAAAGTTTCCCTTCTCTATCATGGCTTTAATTCTATCATTTAATATGTTCCCATTGGTTTGTATATCAATAATACAGTTGGGATTTATAGGTATAATTCGTTCCCAGATTTGATGATAAAAATCCGACAAAAAGGGTTCGCCTCCGCTAAAACGTATATGAGTTAGATGCGGAATAAAATATTCAAGTTCTTCTATAAAATTCTTGTCGTACATCGAGAATGCTTTTCCCTTGTCAAAAAACTCACTTTCCTTCTGACTGGATGAAAAAGGAAAACACATCACACAGTTCAAATTGCAGGTATTATCTGTCTTAAAATCCAACATTGCAGGAAAAGCTTCTTTAACAGGATAGCTGTCAAACATCAATGCACTTACTGCCCTGAAATTATTTTGCTCAAGAGCTTTGGCACACTCGCCACAACCCCTATGAAGTTTATCTTCTTTAAATGCTTTTCTCATATTTTTAAGTCCTTCTCCTTGCCATATCTCTTTTAAGCTCTGCTGAGGATATATACCTGCTACAAAACTCTTGTTATGACAACACATAAAAACACGCCCATACCTTTCAAATCGCATACTGTTAAAAGGTGCATTACATAAGTATTGTGAAGATTTACGTTCCTTATTATAAAGCGTTTTTGTATGGGAGGAAAAACTATAATAATCTGCCCCTTCAACAGTTGATTTGAATAGCTTGTTATACAATCCTTTGAGCGACATAATTAATAATTTATCACAAACGAAGATAAAGTTTTTCTTTAAGACTTTAAACTTTTAATACCATATAATTTTTTTGTTTAGCTTTGTATATTCAATTCGTTAACCCGTAAATAAATCTAAATATGAACAAAGTCCTTATTATTGGTGCTGGTGGCGTGGGCAATGTAGTAGCCCGTAAATGTGCCATGAACACAGATGTCTTTAATGATATTATGCTGGCCAGCCGCACCCTGTCTAAATGCGAAGAAATAGCCCGTGAAGTAGGCGGCAATATCATCAAAACAGCTCAGCTTGATGCTGATAATGTGCCAGAGCTTATAGAGCTTATCAACAGTTACAAACCTAATTTAGTGATTAATGTGGCTTTGCCCTATCAGGACCTTACAATTATGGAGGCCTGCCTGCAAACCAAAACACCCTATCTCGATACCGCCAATTATGAACCCAAAGATGTGGCTAAATTCGAATACGGATGGCAATGGGCTTATAAAGACAGATACGAGGATGCAAACCTTATGGCTTTACTTGGCTGTGGCTTCGACCCCGGTGTTACGAGCATTTTTACGGCCTATGCTGCCAAACATTATTTCGACGAAATTCACTATCTCGATATCGTAGATTGTAATGCAGGAGACCACGGTAAATCATTTGCCACCAACTTCAATCCCGAAATCAACATCAGAGAAATTACCCAAAAAGGCAAATACTGGGAAAACGGACAATGGATAGAAACACAGCCCTTAGAAATTCACAAACCCGTGTATTATCCCGAAATTGGCAACAAAGAATCCTATCTGCTCTATCACGAAGAGCTGGAATCTCTTGTAAAAAACTTCCCAACACTTAAAAGAGCACGTTTCTGGATGACTTTCGGCGAAAAATACATCAATTTCCTCAATGTGCTTCAGGAAGTAGGTATTACAAGCATCAAACCCGTCACCTATGAAGGCAAGGAAATAGTACCTCTTCAGTTCCTTAAAGCTTTACTGCCCGAACCATCCAGCTTAGGCGAGGGCTATAAAGGCAAGACCTCTATCGGATGCCAGATAAAAGGTATTAAAGACGGGAAAGAACGTACCTATTACGTATGGAACAACTGCGACCATGCCGTCTGCTACAAGGAAGTAAAAGCACAAGCCATTTCATATACCACAGGCGTACCTGCAATGATAGGTGGCATGCTCATGCTTAACAAAACATGGCAGGGCAAAGGCGTATTTAATGTAGAAGAATTCGACCCCGACCCTTTTATGGATTTACTCAATAAACATGGACTCCCCTGGCACGAAGAACTTGACAAACCCTTACCCGTTTATCAATAATTATGGGCATTAACTTTGAGCATATACCTTCTCCATGCTTCGTTTTAGATGAAAATTTACTCATAAACAATCTGAAACTTCTCAAATATGTACGTCAGAAAGCAGGTGTAAAAATTATTCTTGCCCTCAAAGGTTTTGCCTTCTGGCATGTGTTTCCTCTTATTAAAGAATACCTCGACGGAGCCACCGCCAGCTCTCTTAACGAAGCCATGCTCATTAATAATAAAATGAATTGCAAGGCCCATACCTATGCCCCCATATACAGCCAATCCGAATTTCCTGAAACAGCTTCTTTAAGCGCTTATATTACTTTTAATTCGCTTGGCCTCTGGAATAGATATAAGGATTTTATTTTTAAAACCCATCCCTCTTTATATTGTGGTTTACGTATTAACCCCGAATATTCCGAAGTGGAACCCGACATATACAATCCTGGCTCTTCATTATCAAGATTGGGCATTAAGCAAAATTTATTTTCCGACAAATTACCCGAAGGCATTACCGGCTTACATTTTCACCTGCTTTGTGAAAACAATTCCTATGTACTTGAACGCACCCTGCAAAAAACAGAAGAAAAATTCGGACATTACTTCAAACAAATAGAATGGCTCAATATGGGAGGCGGACACCTTATAACACATCCCGATTATGATGTGGCGCATCTTATTAAAGTACTTATCAACTTTAAGAAAAGATATCCCAATATAAAAACTCTGATTCTTGAGCCCGGCGGAGCCATTGGATACAGAACAGGATACCTCGTTTCTACTGTTGAAGATATTATTGAACATGAATCCATCAAAATAGCCATGCTCGATGTATCTTTTGCTGCCCACATGCCCGATTGCCTCGAAATGCCCTACAAACCCGACATCGTTGGTGCTGTCGAAAACCCCACCCCCTATAAATACCGCATGGGAGGCAACACTTGCCTGGCTGGCGACTATATGGGTATGGGCGATTATTTCTTCGAAAAAGAACTCAAAACAGGCGATAAAATCATTTTTAAGGACATGATACATTATACCATGGTGAAAACCACCTTTTTTAATGGCGTTAAACACCCATCAATAGCAATGTGGACTAAAGAAAATGAGTTCAAACTGCTGCGTAGTTTCGGTTTCGGCGATTATAAAAACAAACTATAATAAAAAACACAACTCTTATAAGTGGAATAATATTTGATTAATTCAACACCCTTTAAATTAAATCATTATGAAAAATATTTTAATTGCTTTCTTGTTTTTTACACTGCCTTTTTTGTGTGCCTCCCAAAAAGTTTTTAAAACCCAATACGACTATCAGGCCGATATAAAGGTTTACTCCGTACAATACGATTACCAGGCCGACCTTAAAGTATATTCTGTAAAATACGACTATCAGGCCAATAAAGATGGGCTATGGTATTTTACCGATTATGATTATCAGGCCACTAAAAAAGTTTACTTTACCGATTATGATTACCAAGCCGACCTTAAAATTTATTTTGTTGATTACGACTATCAGGCAGGATGGAACAACAGGTCAAAAATGCACTTATTGAAATAAATTTTCAATAGTACAGGCATGAAGCATCTTTTGAAGAATTATTTTACTTTCAACCAAAGAGATAAAAATGCTTTCCTTATTTTAATCTTGCTTTTGTTTGTTATTATTATAATACCTTTCTTTAGTCATTTCTTTTACAAACCACAGAAATATGATTTTACTTCTTTTCGCGAAGAAGTTCTGGCTTTTGAATTAGAACAAAACAGATTGCAAAAAGAAGATTCGCTTAAAAAACAAGTCTCGTACAGCAACTTTAACTATTTTCAAATAGAAAAATCTGTCGAAGAATCAAAACTGAAGCCATTTAAATTCAACCCCAATAATTTGCCTCTTGAGCAATGGAAAAACTTAGGACTTACCGACAGGCAAATAAACGGTATAAAAAATTATGAGGCAAAAGGCGGCAGGTTCTATATAAAAAGTGATTTTAAAAAACTTTATGTCATCTCCGAAACTGAATATGAAATTCTTGAGCCCTATATAGATTTACCTGTTGAAAGAGTTAAATACACACAAAAAGCTGTTTTAAAAGATACCCTTTTCCACATAGAGATAAATAATGCCGACTCCAGTGAACTAAAGAAACTTAAAGGCATCGGAAATGTGCTTTCAAAAAGAATAGTTTATTACAGGAACAAGCTGGGCGGTTTTTATAAAAAAGAACAACTGCTCGAAGTGGAAGGCATTGATACTGTATTGTTTAAATCTATAGAACCCTTTTTAACTCTCGAGAAAAGACTGATAAAACAAATTTCTGTGAATACGGCTGAATTCAACGATTTAAAAGGACATCCCTATATAAGCAATAATGTGGCTCTATCTATTATTAATTACCGTAATATGCACGGTAAATATCATGCGCTTACCGATTTGATGAAATCAGCTCTGATTACTGAAGAGCTCTTTATTAAAATAACGCCATATCTTACTTTATAATATGGAATGTTAAAAAAGTATAAAAAACACATCTTTATACTACGGGCATAATTTATGTTATAATTATTTCTTTAAATATGATTAACTTTGCATACTTTAAAATATTTTATTATGAAAACCTTAAGATTTTATATTATAATCATCCTTCTTGTTAGTTTTACTTATGCGTCTGCACAGCTTGTTACTACCGCTAGCGTTAAGTGGTTAACAATAGAAGAAGCCCTCAAAAAGCAGGAAAAAGAACCGCGTAAAATTTTTATAGATGTTTATACCGATTGGTGTGGCTGGTGTAAAAAGATGGAGACAACTACTTTTTCTCACCCTATTATTGCCAAATACCTCAACGATAAATACTATGCTGTTAAGTTCAATGCCGAATATAAAGATTCCATTGTATTTCAGGGTAAAACATTTATAAATCAAAACCCACAGGGTGCACGTAATGCCCACGATTTGGCTGTGGCTCTGTTGCAAGGGAAGATGGGTTATCCTTCAGTTGTTTTTATAGATGAAAAAAGCAATGTGATAACCAGCGTTTCAGGATATCAGCAGCCACAAGGTCTGGAACCCATCTTGTCGTTTTTTCTGCTCGATGCCCACCTGACAACAAGCTGGGAAGATTTTCAGAAAACCTTTACCAGCGAAATTAAGTAAGCGTTTGATTACCGAACCAATGTATTATTTCCCTTTTTTAGATTTTATACCGACTTGCTATCAAGTTACTTAATATAATTCACTTCGTTCTTATATTAAGATTGATAGTCAGTCGGTATAAACCAAACCAGCTAACAATTTCAATTTCATTTTTCTTGTTAGCGGTTTGGTATTAAATATTCATATTTGGTTGCTAATTTTAAAAAATATATTAGAAATATTGTAATTTAAGCTTAATCTTTTTTTGAGGTGCTGGTATAATGTTAAACTTAAATTTATAAAAATAATTCAATATTTTTGTATGTAATAAAATTAGCCCATAGGGCTATAATATCAATAGAACTATAATAGTAAGCAATATTTTTTGTCCGTAGGACATTAATTTAAAACGAATATATTATGGCAAATACCTATACACAATTATATGTTCATTATGTTTTTGCAGTTCAAAACAGATTGTGTCTGATAAACAAGAAATGGCAAGACGATTTGTACAAATACATTAATGGGATAGTTGAACAACAGGGACATAAGCTATACATCATTAACGGAATGCCAGACCATATCCATTCTATAATAAGCATGAGCCCTAAACAATCCCCATCTGATTTATTGTATCACTTTTCACGAAGAATATTTGAACTTTTTGAAAGAAAATAATGTAGAATACGATG
>CAZVOS010000033.1:0-10839 GCA_964628845.1 uncultured Bacteroidales bacterium
GCCGTGTATTTTTATTACTGTGTCTTCCATAGCTTATACAAGGTCGGCTATTTGGTCTTCTATTTTTTTGAAATAGAATAGCCCGGTGATAAATATAAACAAAACGATTCCCAGTGAAATTAAATAATAACCTGAAGGCATGCTTCCTCCCAGCAAACACCAGCGGTAAGCACTTACTATGCCCGCCATCGGATTTAAATATATAAGAAAATGAATTTTTTGAGGTATTAATGTGGCAGGATAAAACACAGGTGTTAACCAAATACCAAAATTAATCAGGTAGGGAATGATGTGATAAAAGTCGCGGTAACGTACTGTGAGAGCACTCAACCATAAACCCACCGAAAGCCCTGTGATGATGTTGAGCAAAATAACCACAGGAAACCATAGAATACTTAATGTGGGCACATAACCCCATACCAACATCATCACTAAAAGTAAGAGCAATGAAATACCAAATTCAACAAAACAGCTTAATGATTTTGAAATAGGTAAGATAAGTTTTGGGAAATATATCTTACGTATAAGGTATTGCGACTGCATTAACGATGTACCCGTTTGAGCCATAAGCGAAGAAAAAAAATACCAGGATATCATACCACTGAAAGCAAACAAAGAATATGGAATACCTCCTGTATCAACTTTAACTATATACGAAAAAAAGAAAGTGAAAATAAACAATGCTGTTAAGGGCTGAATAAGCGACCATAAAACCCCCAGAAAAGTTTGTGCATATTGTACTTTAATATCTCTGATGGCAAAAATATATATTAAAGCCCTGTATGTCAGCAGCTTCTTTAAATCTATGCCCCGTATGTTCTGCCCGGCTCGTATTGTTTTTTTCGACATCTCTTTTTTTCGTTTTACAAACCTACAAAAATTTAAGGAATGTATATATCATTATAGTATCAGGGTTTATATTTTTTAAAATTATTAAATGAAAATCGGTACTTTTGTTTTAAATAAAATTTAGATAATGAACAATTTTAAATTAGATGAAATTTATTGTGGCGATTGTGTTGAATTAATGAAATCAATACCCTCTAATACCATCGACTTAGTTGTAACTTCACCCCCATATGATAAGATTAGAGACTATAAAGGAAATTTAAAATTTGATTTGCATAAAACAGGTGAACAAGTTTTTAGGGTTTTAAAAAAAGGTGGTATTGCTGTTATGGTTATTCAAGACCAGACACATAATTTTGGAAAAAGCTTAACTTCATTTAAAACAATCATTGATTGGTGTGATAATATTGGTTTTAAACTTTTTGAAACTGTAATTTATAGAAAATATGGACCAGAGGGTGCTTGGTGGAAACAAAGATTTAGAGTTGACCATGAATATATGCCTATTTTTTTAAAAGGAGAGAAACCAAATTATTTTAATAAAGAACCCTTAAAAATTCCCTCAAAGCATGGTGGCAAGGTGATGACAGGAAGTGGAGCCAGAAAAACGAACGGCCAAACACAAGAAACCGTAACAAGACCAATAAATATGACTAAATGCAGAGGAACAATTTGGGATTATTTAATGGCGGGGGATAAAAATCTTTTAAAAAGAAAACATCCTGCAGTTTTTCCGGATAAAATTCCTTTTGATTTTATTCAATGCTTTTGTCCTGAAAATGGTATTGTTTTAGACCCATTTGCTGGAAGTGGCTCTAGTTTAGTTATGGCGAAAAAATTAAACAGAAGATTTATTGGATTTGACATAGAACAAGAATATTGTATGTTAGCAAAAGAGAGATTAAAAAAAGAATTTGATGATGATCAAATAAAACTATTTTCAGATTTTCATATAAATGAGTTACAAAATAATAAAATATCATTATAAATGGCAATTCAGGATTTATTGAAAGATAAAAATGAACAAATAGAATATGATATCATATGTAAAAAATATAAGTGGATTTTAGAAAAAAACAACTTTTGTGTTTTGAGTCCTGATAGTGATGGCTTTCTGTGTGGTTTATTCATGTCAACGTTCCTTAATTGGAAAATTGTTGGTTTTTATGATGGGAAAGTTTCTGTCATAAATAAAAAATATTAAAAAAGTAATCCAATATTCTTAGATATTGAAATATTTCGTAAAGAAATTAGAAGCATGGGACATCATATGCTTTTGGTTAATAAGAAACACAAACCTGAAGCATGGAATAATTTTGATAATTGTATTCAGCCAAATAATTTGAGAAATTATGATGGGAAAACAAATTTCAGATTAAAATATCCATTAGCCACAATTCATATGCTAATTAGTATTATTGCTTGGAAATATAGAAGTATAAAAATTCCCGAATCTGCGATACCAGCATTATTTTTTACGGATGGCGTTTTTAATATTTTATTCAGCTATCCCGAAAATGTTTTAAATTGGTTAAGTTATTTAAGGGTTCATGAAGACTGGAATCCTTTAAAACCAATATTCGAAAATGATAAGTATAGTGTATTTACCTTAATGAAAGAAATGGATAATTTTTTTAGAAAAAGAGATGCTATAAGTGTAAGTAAGGAAAGAGGGGATAGATTAAGAATTTCAAATAAAGATGGTTCTCCGGCAAATATTGAAAACATTCAAAATAAAAATTGTAACATAAACACCGATGCAAAGAATAGAATAATAGATTTTATAAGAATACTTTCTGATTTAACTACATGGGAATATAAATCAGACAATTGGATATGTTGGGAAAACATGAAGTTTTCACAATTTAAAAAAGGCGATTTTAAAGGAGATAAAAAAACAATTACCATTCAAACTTTTAAAGAATTTATTGAAAAGAAGCCACTATCTTGGGCTATGACAAGTGGTGATAATATTGAATACACACTAGAAAACCCGGACAAATTGTTAAAATAATTCAATTCTAATTTCTCAAATATGGCTCTTGCACTGTTTCAATCCTGTATTTCTTCACTTTACGGGTTCCATAATGTTTTATTATCTTTATGGATGTTATTTTAACATGTACCCATAATGTTTTTTTATTTTCGTTATGCAAACAAAGGTATCTGTTTGTAGGAAACGTATTCTCAAAATACAAATAATTCATACAACTGCTATGCTTTTCTGGAATTAAATTCAGAGAGTCGCTGTTGAATGTATTTAAATCAGTAGTATTATCCAAAAGCCAATAGCTTACGGCCCTGCACAAAGGAGGTGTGGCAAACGAAAAACTACCTCTCATGGCAATATCAGCTAATAAACCATATTTTCCCACATGGGGATAATTCGCCAACATTTGTTTTTCGTAATTTTTAAATTGCTCAAGTGCTTCTTTGCCTGTACCTATCCAAATGGCATAAAAGGAATTTGTATCAGGACAAGAGAATGTAATATAGCTTCTGTCGCTTTTACCTTTTTTCTTTAGTTTAATAATTTGGTCGGTTAATGGGTTTACCAAGGTATCAGTATGTGTAATGTATTCTTCATCTTCGTAATACCAGATGGTGTCGGGCTTTTCGTGCCAATAAACAGTGGTATTAAATGCTATTGTGCTTTCAACCGAAGGTATTCTGTGGGCTTTAAATGTACAATGCCTTCTGCCAGCCAAAAAACCCGATTGATAAAACCTGAAATAATAAACCCCTGTGTAGGCAATTTGTATTGTTTTATTTTTTATCGCCCCCACATAATTTTGCTTAAAGATGGTGTTATCGGGGTATGAACAAAATTCAACACCTTTTATGGCTGCATCTGTTACATCAATAGAAAAACAAAAAACATCTCCTTTTGAAAGCCCGAAATAATATGTTTCGCTCTTATTGTTTTTTACAGTAAAAGTGGTTTCTATTAAAAGTATGCTGTCCTGTTGTGCCTGTGCAAAAAAATGTATGAAAAAACTTAAAACAAATACAGTTGTTTTGAATGATTTTGTCATAATGAAAAATTTGTTATAAAACGAAAAAAAATATTATTTTGTTGTACCGTTAATCATGAGACTATTTTAAAAACCAAATTCACCTAAAATAACAAAATGAGAGTTTTGAGACAGGCCCATGAGTAAAAAAGTATTATTTTTGTGTCATTTAACAAAATAAAATTTATGGAAACAACAATTCTTGGTATTGGCTCACGAGTAAAACATAAAGAATATGGCTCAGGAGTAGTCATTCAGGTTAAAGCGGCTTCGTATATCATCACATTTATGGAGCATGGCAACAGAGAAATTCTAAAAACTTTCGAAGGTCTTGAAGTTATTGATTTGATGGAAACCCCCGACGATGTAGTGAGTTTTGAATCAATAGAAATTGCCTTGACTAAAATTCTTAGAAATTTTTCTGATATTCAGGAAACAATACCTATGGCCGACAAATGGCGGGGTGGAAAACTGATATTGCAGCCATCTAATCCCGACCTGAAATCTTACGAGATTCCCATTGCTACTTTCTATAATAAAATAATTATGCTTCGCGACAGGTTACGTGTACTCGAACAAAAAGTTAATGCAAGCACCATTGAAGATGATGAAAAAATTGCTATACAACAATATATCACACGTTGCTATGGAAGTCTTACCTCATTTAATATTCTTTTTAAAAATAAATCTGACAATTTTGTGGGCGAAGGCGGCAAAGGATAATTTTTTTTAAAATAAACAGTAAAAAATAAACAAAAACTTTTAAATTAAACTTTTAAAAGTTGTTTTATTGCAGCAAAAAAATTTCGCAATTCAAAATTGCTTTTTATCTTTGTTTATTAATTGTATTTTGATTAACTCTTATAAATATGGCCTCATTTATTCCAAACCGTCCTCCTTTAGTAGAAATACCTAAAGATGAATTGTTCCAACTTATCAAAAGCTTTACGCCTGAAAAATTAGCCCGATTTATTGATGTTACCGACCTTAAAGCCGATACTCAAGAGCCCAAAATGAAAAAAATGGCTGAGTGGGCCATCTCCCATAGTTGCGCCTCTGTTTGTGTCAATCCTGTTGAAGCAGCCGACATATTACCTGTCTTATTAAAAGCCAGTCCTGTAAAAAATTGCTATGTCATCGATTTCCCTCTCGGCAAACTCGATTTAGAACTTAAAGCCCGTCAAACAGAACATGTAGTTAAAAAAAATAGAGAGCTAAGAGCCGAAGGTAAAGGCAAAATGGAACTGGATATGGTCATTAATGTAGGTCGCTTTAAACGCGACCATAAATACGCTCTCGAAGAAATTAATGCTGTTTGTGATGCCGCCGATGGCGAACTTGTTAAAGTAATTGTACGCTCTTCCGAATTAACCGAAGAAGAAGTATGGATAGTGTCCGAAATGGTAGCCCAATCGAAAGCCAATTTTATAAAAAATTCTACTGGTATGGATGCTTTTGGTGCTTTGCCCGACCATATGTGGATTATGCGTCAGGTTGTTGGCTGCGACAAAGGTGTTAAAGCTTCTGGTGGCGTTGCCGATGCCATGACAGCCCTGCGGCTTATGTGGGCTGCTGCTAAAGACCCCGTTTTGCAAACACCCGATAAATTTCGATTCGGCTCAAGCGGCCCCCTCGCTATTATTTCTACTATGGGATGGCTTATGCACAATACAGAAGGCTGGGTGGACGCTGGAATCATACCTTGCATGATATGCCCTTATCACTATACAGCAAAACACCGCGTAGATTTGAGAGAATATTCCAATAAAAGATGCCAGACCTGTAAACATAAGGCATATCGTAAACATAAAGATTTTTAATCATTTTAAAAAAAATAAAAATGAACTCTTTTCAAGCTTTAAAAGGTGGTTATCACGGACTATTGCTTCGCATAAATCTAAGCAATAATAAAATCCTAGTAGAAAAGATACCTGAAAAAATTCTTCTCGACTTCATAGGAGGGCGAGGTTTAGGAACCAAATTGCTTTACGACGAAGTCTCCGCTGGCACACATCCCCTTAGTCCTGAAAATAAACTGTATTATGTTACAGGCACTTTTAATGGTACTGGTGCTACTACCTCAAGCCGCTTTTCGGCAGTTACAAAATCACCACTTACAGGTACTGTTAACGCCTGCAATTCTGGTGGGCACTTTGGTCTTATTCTTAAAGCAACCGGCTTTGATGTGCTCGCTATTGAAGGAAAAGCCGACAAACCATCTTATATATATGTAAATGGCAGTAATGTTGAAATAAGAGACGCACAACATATATGGGGTAAAGAAATTCCAGATACTACAGATTTACTTATAAACGAAACTTCTCCCAAAGCTGCCGTTTCGTGTATCGGACCAGCAGGCGAACAACAAGTACTTTTGGCTTGTATCATTAACGATAAAAACCATGCGCTTGGCAGAGGAGGTATGGGAGCCGTTATGGGTTCTAAAAATTTGAAAGCTCTTGTAGTGGCTGGTGATGCCAAAACACCCGTAGCCGACGAAAATAAAATAAATGAAATAAAAAAGATTTGGCAAAGTTTTATTGGTGAAGCCCCCCTTACGAAAGATGTTCTTAAAGAACATGGTACAATATCGCTTGCAAGGGTCATCAATAGTTATGGTGCTTTTCCTGTTAAAAATTTTCAGGAAGGCGTATTTAATGATATTGATTCTATTTCTGCTGAAACATTTAAGGAATTGTATTATGTTAAATCAGAACCCTGCAGGGGTTGTACTATTGGTTGTGCACACCTTACAAAAACAGCAACACGACAGGGCAAAGGGCCCGAATTTGAAACTCTCTGGGCATTAGGCGCCTTATGCAATATCAATGATTTTGAAACAATTATCAATGCCAATTATAATTGCAACGAACTGGGTATTGATACCATTTCTGCAGGCAGCTCTATTGCCTGCGCCATGGAACTTGCAGAAAAAGGGTACTTTGACCAAGAAGCTCAAAATCTTATACATCAGGCCATTGGTAGGGAGCTGCGCTTTGGCGATGCCGAAGCCATGTTCAAATTAACCATTTTAATGGGTAAAGGCGAAGGTATTGGAAAAATTATAGGTATGGGCAGTAAACGCCTGGCAGAAAAATATGGTCATCCCGAATTAGCCATGCAGGTAAAAGGTCTCGAACTGCCTGCTTATGATGCACGCGGCTTTAAAGGTATGAGTATTGCCTATACAACAAATAACAGAGGGGGGTGCCATCTCCGTTGTTATACTGTAGCCGCAGAAGCTTTAGCTACGCCCTTTGCCATAGACAGATTTGCCAGCGATGGTAAAGCAGCCATCGTAAAACTATATCAAGAAAATACTGCCATGGTCGACTCTATGGGCATTTGCCTTTTCACTTCTTTTGCCCTAAGCCCTATACATTATGCCCAATACCTAAGCGCTGTTACAGGTGTGGAATTTTCAACAGACGAATACCTTAAAACAGGCGAAAGAATATGGAACATAGAAAGATTGTTCAACAACAGAGAAGGCTTCGGTAGAAATGATGATACCCTCCCAAACAGAATACTTAATGAACCATACACATCTGGCAAATCTAAAAATGTACGCATTTCGCTCGAACCACTTTTACAGGAATATTATAAACTCAGAGGATGGTCAAACGAGGGAATTCCTACTCCTGAAAAACTTAAAGAATTAAACCTATTGTAATTAATTTAAACATTTTAATATTTATAATTATGAAAAAATATTATTTTTTTACGGTTTTAATAATAGCTGCTTTTATTACAGCTTGTTCTGATGTTAAAGAGAAAAAAAATACAAATCCTAAAGAAGAAGTATTTATTTCGGCAGACTCATTAACAGATAAATTTATTGATTATTGGAATAAATACGATACAGTTTCTCTTTCTGAAATCTTTGCCACTAATGCAATTGTATTGCTGAATAATGGAAACTTTGTCGGACATGATACCATTATAAACTTTTGGGTTAAAGAACAAGTTTCAAAAACAAAAAATTTGCAAAATACCAAAGTCCTCTCCGAAACAAGCTGCAATATTGCCTGTTATGCAGGCAACTTAAAATTAGACTTTGTTAAAAATAATGAAATACTTGATTCAGGCGAAATTACTTTTTCATTAATATGGAAAAAACAGGATGATAATACCTGGAAAATAGAACTTTTACACTTGGCTACTATAGGCGACAAACAGAAAAAAGAACAAAAAGAGGAAAAACAAACAGAAAACAAAAAGAAATAATACTACAATATTTTCAAAATGAAGAAAATAAAAACAAAATGAAATTCCCAAAACCCATTTTTGGAAAAACAAAACAACTCATAGACAGAGTCCCTTTTCTGGGAGAAAATAAGTTTGCAGAACTTTGGGATTATTCTTACTATTTCATGGGAATTAAATTTAAAACTAAGAGAGTTGAAACTATAGCAACACTCAGAAATGAAGACCTAAGCATATCCAACAATACATTCGACTTCCTGAAAAGCTCTGCAGATTTTATGAATATACTTATTAATAATATAAACAGTTGTATTTTACTTTTAAATAAAGATACCCGTCTCACAGCGTTTAACGACAATCTGAAAACTATTTTTACCAATAAAAAAGACGAAAATCTTATTTATAAAAAATGTGGCGAAGCCATCGGCTGTGCTTATCAGATTGAAGAACAAAAAGAATGTGGAAAAACATCTATGTGTGATGATTGTGAGTTAAGAACAGCTGCCCTAAAAACTTTTAAAACAGACGAAAAAATCTTTAAGGAACATATATTAAGACCTTTTTATAACACCCAAAACCTAAAGGTAATGAAACACCTTCAGTTTTCTACTCATATTATTTATTATTTCAAAGAAAAATTTGTTGTTTTGCTGATAGAAGATATCACTAAATTTTTTCAAAATAAGTAAACAAGACTTGTTCTGAGTATTTTGGATATTTTACATAATACAAAGCCACATTAAATATTTTCCACGTCTAAAAAATATTAAATTATCTAAACACTATACTAATGAATAAAATAAAACAAAATCAAATAACACTATATATTGCTATGGCATTGTGTTATTTCCTTGTCCTCAGCTCTTGCAAAAAGGATGAGGATGAAGATTCCAATAATCCTGTACCCGAAAACAATGTGAGCGATATAGACGGCAATCAGTATGGTATCATTACTATCGGAAGTCAATATTGGATGGCCGAAAACCTGAAAACCACAAAATTAAAAGATGGTACAAATATCGCCCCTATTGAAACGGCATGTTCAAATCCTGGAAATCCTGGTTATGCTTGGTACGAAAACAATAAAACCACTTATGGTAATGTATATGGCGGTCTGTATAACTGGTATGCCGTGAATTCTGGTAAACTTTGCCCAGCCGGCTGGCGGGTACCTTCAAAAAACGATTGGACTATTCTCTTTAACCACCTTGGCGGTATTTCTACAGCAGGCGGTAAAATGAAAACAACAGGAACAACTCACTGGCAGGAACCCAATAACGGCGCCTCCAACGAAAGCAAATTTGCAGCATTACCAGGTGGTGGTTTCGGCGTAAGTTGAAGCAGCCAGTCGTTCGAAGATATTCGAATATATGGGAGATGGTGGTCTTCTACAGCAGTTAATACCGACGAGGCCTTTTTGTACAGATTATTCTACCTTAATGCTTACATTATGGAAGAAGAGAATTCAAAAACATCAGGATTTTCTGTCAGGTGTATTAAAGAGTAACTCAGACGTTCTGAAATTAAAACTTTAGTTAATAGCTATAAGAACCTGAAGCGATTTAACACAAATATTTATGGGATTATAAATACTCTCCTGCATAATCTTTCCATACCTCATAATCTATAAAACGAAGCTTGTAATCTGCATTATCATTGAGCTTTTTTAAAAAGGCAGGATTGTATTTTGCAAGAGTATCTTTTTTATTCATTATTTTGAGAAAAGCCACATCATAATTATTATTTCTTGAATAAAACGGGTCGGGAGTAGCTGAATATTTTTTAAAAACAGATTCGGGGTCGTTGGCCAAAGGAGAATTGGTCTCAAAATGAAGAAGCTCTGTAAAATGATTTTTAAACACCATATGATAGAGTTTTATAGAAGCTATACCAAAGTATTCTGGAGGTAAAGAAAAGAGAAACAGCAACAGCTTTTTATCTAAAAAAGGCATGATAAAAATAAAAGACATATACGAGGGCTGGTCGAAATAAATACCCCTGGTACCCTGCCAGGTGCCTGTAAAAAAACTTCGGGCTATAAGATTAAACAACAACAAATAAGAAGCATTGTCGCAGAATAAAAAATCTCTTTTAAACTCAACAAGGGTTTCGTATGGATTGGGAAGCGATTGAATAAAAGAATTATTAAAAATAATCAACAGTTCTTTCTGCATTTTCTTTCTGTTAAAAAAATGTTGATACAGATTCCCTTTCTGTAAAATGAGATGTGTTAATTTTTTATTGGTGGCTTTAAACATTTCATGTTTTAGAATTTCACTTCCAAAATGCCCCGACAGATGTTTTTCGTGCCAGATGCTTCGTTTGTAATGGAAATAATGTGTGTCGAAAGCTTTATCCCAAAAATGAAAATTCTTTATGTTGTGTTTCAGGTTAAGGGAGTCGGCTATTTGGCTGGCAATATTTACATCAACATCAGCATCAGGGAGCAGGGGGGGGGTGAGGTAAGTAACGAAATCAATTTTGGCTCTTTGTTCTTTGTTCAGACACATCAAATTGAGTCGCGTATCAACACCTGCAGTAAGCATGAAATCAAAATCGTACTGATAATAATCGATACGCTTTTTTATACTTTGTTTATAAAGATAAGAAAAATGCTCAGCCGCTTCATTTATTGTAATTTGGGTGTTTAAAGGGATAGGTTCTATTGTTTGCCCTACTATGCTTAATTGATTATTAAAAATACGTAAATAAGAATTTGCAGACAGTTGCTTAATATGTTTTACAAAAGTTTTATTGGCTAAAACAGCCC
>CAZVOS010000034.1:0-10805 GCA_964628845.1 uncultured Bacteroidales bacterium
ATACGGGCACCTATCATACCCCCAAACAATGCAACAACAAGCCAGGGAAGCCTGGCTTTCGTTATAACAAATAAATTGTCGGTACTCTCTATATTATTGCTGATACCCGACATCAACTGATAGTCTTTTTCGGCTTCTTCCTGAATCACGTCAACAACATCATCAATAGTAATACGCCCCACCAAACGCCCAAGCTCATCCACAACAGGCATGGCTACAAGGTCGTATTTTTTCATGATATTCGCCACTTCTTCGGCTTTACGGCTGGCTTTTACGGCTATAACATCAGGGTCGAAAAGGTTCGCTACCTTTGATTTGGAATCGGCAATAAGCATTTTTTTTAAAGACAAAATACCTTTTAATACATGATTATCGTCCACAACATATATGAAATACACATCTTCTATCTCTTCTTCCTCAACCTGCTTTTTCATCTCTTTTACTGCTATGGCAATAGTCCAGTTTACATTGGCAAAAATGTATTCCTTAGCCATAAGTCCACCCGCCGTATCCTCATCATAATTAAGAAGCTCTACAATATCCTGTGCTTGTTCAAGGTCATCAATATGCGAAATAACTTCTGCCCTCTTTTCATCCGACAACTCTCCAATAAGGTCGGCAGCATCATCCGAATCAAGATTTTCTATAAAATGGTCGGCAATATCTTCCGAACTTATTTTCTTAAGAAAATCCTCCCTCACATCATCCTCTAGTTCCATAAGCATTTCTGCTGCTACTTCCTTATCGAGCAAAGAATAAATATAATGGCTGTATTCAACAGGCAATTCATTTACAATTTCAGCTATATCCTGAGGATAAAGCTCTTCTAATTGCTCTGTAATGAACTTGTCATCCTTGTTTTTAATGGCATTTGTAAGCGCATCAAAATACTCATTTGTAAGCTTGAAATGCATGCGTTTTTTACAATTTTTTTATTCTTTTTTATGAAGTAGCAAATATAGGGTTTTTCGGTTTATTTATTTTTTATTTTTTAGAAAAATAATTTCGTAAATTAGCGTTTTTATTACTTTTTACTTCTGTTTAAAAAGATAATTGTCTTTTATGATTAAAAAAACCTTCCTATTATTTTTTTTCTTTTTGCTTTTGTTCTCTTCATGCCTCAAAGAACCACAAAAGCCCTCATGGGATTTAAACATTCTGGCACCCCTTTTTAAAACAACATTGGGTATTGATAGTTTTCTGGCCGATTCTTTACTCGAAAGCGATACTAACAAAGTGATACATCTTGTGTACGATGAAATCCTTTTCGAATATTCCCCCGACTCTATTCTTGAGGTGCCTGACACCATCACCAGTCAGATGTACCAATCACCTTTTAATGTAGCACTGCAACCTGGTCAGTTGTTTCTGAATAAACCAGAAGAAAAATATTATAAATTTGGTGATGCCAAACTTTCATTTATTACCATCCAAAAAGGATTTGTCAGTTTTGAAGTAAGTAATTCGTTACAGGAAGCTATCCTTATGACTTATTCAATACCCCTTGCTAAGAAAAACGGCGTATCATTCGAATATACCGAACTTATTCCTGCGGCTACTAATGTACCCTATATTTTTTCTAAAAATATTGACATCTCGGGTTATACATTAGACATGAGAGGCGCTAATGGTTCAGGAGCCAATCTGATAGGCACTCTGCTTAAAGCACGCCTAAATCCTGATGGCAGTGCAACCCAAATAACACCACAGGATTATTTTGTGGTTGATATAAAATTCAAAGAATTTGTTCTTGATTACGCCAAAGGTTATTTCAGTCAGGTTGATATTTCTCTTGACGACTTTAGTAAAATGGATGTTTTTAATATCATCAAATCTGGAAACTTCGACCTCGAATCCTTAAATATAGCACTCGACATCGTCAATGGCTTTGGCGTCGATGCCCAGCTCATCATTAATGAGATGGCTTCCATAAATACGCTTACAGGTCAAAGTGTTTTATTACATGCTGCTATTCTTGGGCAGTATATTAATATTATGCGTGCTGCACAAACAGGAAATCCTTCAAATCCTGTTTTACCAACCGTTTACACCATTAACTTCGACAACACCAATATCAAAGAGCTTTTTGAGAATATGCCCGACAGAGTAAGTTTTAAAATAAATGGCACCACCAATCCTATGGGAAATATTTCAGGTGGTAATGATTTTTATTACAGCAGTTACGGTCTTAAACTGAACCTCCGCCTCGATATTCCCCTATCTCTTAAGGCCAATGAGCTCACTCTTATTGATACTGTTAAATTCAATTTCGAAAACAATTCGGATAAAAATAAAATTACTAAAGGAAGTTTTAAACTTATTGCCGATAATGGCTTCCCTTTTGATGCACTCTTACAACTATTTATGCTGGATACCAACAATACAATTATTGATTCTATGCTCTTTAACAACCACATCCTTGCAGCTCCATTAAATAACCAAAACATTGTAAGCCAAAAGAAAAAAACAGAAATGGATGTTCCTTTGCCAGCCGAAAAACTAGACAATTTATTGCTCACAAAAAAAATGCTTATCAAAGTCGTTTTTAATACTAATAATTCTAATTATTTAAAATTATACGATTTTTATAAAATAGACCTTAAACTCACCGGTGATTTTGAATTTATTTTACAACAATAAAAACCGTTTTTTGAAAAAACATATATCCATATTATTCTTCTTCATTCTCTGTTTTAATTCATGGGGACAAAACACCACCAAATGGCTCTATGAACTCGAAGCACCTGTTTTATCTTTTGAGAGTTCCTACTTTATCGGCTCCCCAACAATAGACAACCCTTTTATAAAAAGCTATTTCGACGGGATATATATAGGGAACTTAATGAAAAACACCACCTTCAAAAATTTAAAGTCCGACAATATTTTTGGCGCCCACAATGACTTTAAACTCAACTATGTGATGCCTATTGATAAAGGGGGCTCAACGGTGGCTTGTTATTTTTCGTTGGAAAATAAAAATCTTATAGATATTCAATTCAATGATGCCTTGTTCAAACTGTTTTTTGCAGGCAACAAACAATTTGCAGGTGATACTATAATTTTGAAAAACAATGTCTTAAATTATGTGGGATTTACACAGCTTAAGGGGGGTATTGTAAAACAATACGACAGCAAACGCTTTCAGCATACATTTATGGGCATATTGGCTTTAAATATTGGAAACAATTACAACCAATTTAAAATAAACAATGCACGGCTTTATACCGATACCGAAGGGACTTATATTGATATTGAAGCAGATATGCTTCTTCGGATGATAAAGAATAACACCGGAAGTAAAATAAAAATTTTTAATGGTCTGGGCTGCAGTGCCGATTTGTATTATAATTTTAAATGTGACAAAGGTAATAATTTCACTTTTGCTTTAACCGACATTGGCTTTATAAAATGGTTTCAACAACATGCAAGCACCATACAAAAAGATACGGCCTTTCTTTTCGAAGGTATCGAAATTAAAGACATCCTCGATATTGAGGGCTCAACATCAAACATGAATAAGGACTCTATCAAAGAAGCTTTTAACAACATGAAAAACAAAAATTCCTTTATCAGCTTCTTGCCCACTACATTACGGCTTTATTTCTATCACGAATTCAGCAAACGCATTGAACTTGGTGCCGGGTTTAAACACATACTCAGCTTTGCCCACAAACCCTATTATTTTATTGACGCCAAATTGTATGTGTTGCCTCAATTTATGGTATCCCCTACCCTTAGTTATGGCGGCTATGCTGGTTTTAATGCAGGTCTCGACTTGGGTTTTAACTTCAGACAGTTCAATCTTTATCTCGGCTCTGATTATCTTACCCCTTATATTGATAATGTAAACTTCAGAGGCAAAGCTTATTATTTCAAAATAGTACATAAATTTGGTCATGGCCCAAAAAGTTTTGAAAGTACAAATTTTGCCAAGTTTTACAAACACCCGCGTATGCCAAAATACAGAGCCAATATATTCAGCAACTCATTCATAAACAGAAAATCCAGTTTCTATGAAAACGACACCATCTATAAAAATGATACCATCAAGCAGCCCTGATTTCTTCCTTATTGCAGGCCCCTGTGTGGTCGAAAATGAAGCTGTTACTACAGAAATTGCCCAAAAAGTATATACAATGTGTAAGGAACTAAAAATCCCTTTCATATTCAAAGCATCATACCGCAAAGCCAACCGCAGCAAATTATCTTCTTTCACTGGCATTGGCGATAAAAAAGCATTGGAAATAATTACAGACATCGGCAAATCTCTCGATATACTAACACTTACCGATATCCATTCCCCCCAAGAAGCTGCCTTGGCAAGCAAATACACCGATATTCTACAAATCCCTGCCTTTTTGTGCCGTCAAACCGATTTACTTGTTGCTGCTGCACAAACAGGAAAAATTGTTAATATAAAAAAAGGTCAGTTTATGTCGGCTTCATCAATGGGTTTTGCTGTTGATAAAATCAAACAATCGGGCAATAATCAAATAATGCTTACCGAAAGAGGCAGTATGTTTGGATACAACGACCTTGTTGTAGATTTCAGAAATATTACACTGATGAAACGCTTTGATGTGCCAGTAGTAATGGATGTTACCCACGCCTTACAAAAACCCAATCAGGAAAAAGGCGTTACAGGTGGGCAACCGGAGATGATAGAAACCATTGCTAAAGCAGCTATAGCAACTGGCGCTGACGGAATTTTTATAGAAACACATCCAAAACCCCATGAAGCTCATTCCGATGGCGACAACATGCTCCCCTTAAATCAGCTTTATGAACTCTTGAAAAAATTGATTAAAATCAGAAAAAGCATTCTTTAATATGTCATACAGAATTAAATTCTTATTTCTCTTATCTCTAAGCATCCATTTCTTTGTTAATGCCCAGAACCCTATACGTTTTATACATGCTTACGGCAACTTCAGCTATAACTACGGCATGTGTGTGCACCAAGAACCTGATTCCGGCTATGTGATACTGGCTAATGTTTCTGGGAACTTAGGAAATAACAATATTTACATGCTAAAAATCTCAAAAACAGGAGCTTATATTTGGGATAAACTTTTCAGCGACAGTGCCTTATACTGGGCAGAAGGCATGACCCAAACACCTGATAATGGTTTTCTGATAACGGGATATTCCAACAAAAACGACAGCAATGCTTACGACATAGTGGTTATAAAAACAGATAATAACGGCAATAAAGAATGGGAAAAATTTTATGGAGGTAACGACTGGGATTTGGGCAGCAATACTGTCCTTGCTCACGATGGACAATATTTGGTGTGTGGTTCAACATACAGTTATGGACTCGGACATACCGATATGTGGCTCGCTAAAATGAATCTTATAGGTGATACTCTTTGGACCAGAACTTTTGGCGGAGAATACGAAGATGTAGCAACATGCCTGGCTCTTTGTTCCAATGGCGATATTCTGATGTCCGGCTATACCAAAAGCTTTGGAGCAGGAGGATATGACGCCTTGCTTGTCCGTTACGACAGTTTGGGAAATTATTTGTGGCATCAAACATTTGGAGCAAACGGCAATGAAAAAATCTTTGATGTTTACGAACTTTATAATAATGATATTGTAATGGGCGGACACACTTCAAGTTACGGCAATGGCGGTGATGATTATTATCTTATTTATGCCAACCAAAATGGCATAGAACAATTTTACAGAGCCGACGGCGGCCCTGATGACGAAAGGGCCTTAACAATGGCTCTTACAATGGACAGTGGCTATGTACTCTCTGGTCTAACAGCAGGACCTGGCTATCAGGATTTGTATTTTTACAAAATGAAACCCGATGGCTCGTGGCACTATTCCACATCGCATGGAAGTCCATATCAGGAATATGGCAACTGCATCAAACCAACACTGGACAGCGGTTATATTATTGTAGGTAGTACAAATGGCTTTGGCGGATGCCTGAGCAATATTCTTGTTATCAAAACAGGACCCGATGGCCTGTCCGAACCATACAACAGTATTGCAGAAAATAACAATATATACAATAAAAAAATCAATATATACCCCAATCCTTTTTCTTCAGAAACTACAATAGAATTTAAAGAATATGTTTCTAAAGAAATTGTTTTAGAAATTTATAATGTATATGGAGCTCTTTTGCATACCCAAATAATACCACCACAAACTCATTCATTAACACTTTCCCGAAACAACCTCCCTGCTGGCTTTTATAATGCCGTTCTGAAAGAAAATAATAAGATTACTGGAACAGTAAAACTGATTGTTAATTAAACTTAGTTAAATAATTTATCCATTCTTGATATTAAGCCACTACAGCTGCTATATTCCAATTTTATTTCGTCTCAACCGATAGCAACTCAATAGTAAATTGCAATTCCATTTTAATTAAAAGTGGGTATTTATCGTCATCAAGAACCCATAATTTATTGCCATTGAGACCTTCTAATAACAACACATCAAGCTCTTGTTCTTTACCATCAACTTTTACCTTATATTTTTCATTTCCTTTATATGTTAAAGAATCTATTTCTCCATCAAGGTCAATTTCGGTAACTTCTTTGGCTTTGCAAGTCTTTAAAATTTTTCTGCTTATCCAAATAGTAGTTTCGTTATCCATTGTTTGTGAAGAGCCATCTGCAAAATAATTCACTGTTTTATTCGCATTTTCCATGGCATTGTTTGTAATTTTTACTTTACCTGTAGAATTAATGGGCTCTGTCATTTTCCATGAAAACGAAATCTCCTCCGAAAGCAACAAATCGCTTACTATAAAATCATAAGCCCTGCTGCCATCATTCAAATGGTAAGTAAGAGTGCTGCCACTGCGGTGCCATGCGTTTGGACTATCGTTTTTTGGATTACAGGAAATAATAAATATCCCCGCTAAAATAAATACACTTAAAATAAATACAGATTTTTTCATGATTAAAAAGTTTTAATATTTTTATACACAAATGTAAAATATATTTATTTTAAATTTTTTACTTTTGATAAATATATTCTTTATAACGCTTATTGTAATTTTAAAATTCATTTAAAAACAAAATAATGCCTTCTAAAATACAAACCATATCTTTTGTCCTCGACGGCAAAATTACTGAAATAGATTTCAATGCAAGTGGTCTTCGTCCTACACAAACCTTGTTGCATTATCTTCGTTCTCTTCCAAACCACAAAGGCACTAAAGAAGGTTGCGGCGAAGGCGACTGTGGTGCATGTACCGTTGTACTGGGTGAACTTGTAAACGATAATATTGTTTACAAAGCTGTCGACTCTTGCCTCATTTTTTTACCTATGTTGCATGGCAAACAGGTCATCACAGTCGAAAACCTCGCTGTGGAAAAAAATGGCAAAACCCTACTGCATCCCATTCAGCAGGCAATTGTAGAAGAAAATGGTACCCAATGCGGATTTTGTACACCCGGCTTTATAATGTCCATTTTTACTATTTTTAAAAATGAAAGAAAACCCAGTGTTGCAAATATTCGTAATGCACTTGCAGGAAATTTATGCCGTTGTACAGGGTATAATTCTATTATGAAAGCCGTACTTAAAGCGTGTAAAGAAAAAAAAGAAGACCACTTTACAAATAATGAGGGCAGGATAAAAAAACTTCTATCTAAGATACCATGCACAGAAACCATTAGGATACAAACAGGAGAACAAATTTATCTGAAACCATTTACTTTGCAACAAACCCTGAAGTTAAAAAACAGTTATCCTGATGCCTTAATCGTAAGTGGTTCAACTGATTGTGGCTTAAGAGTTACAAAAAAACATGAAATACTGCCTCTGATTATTGATATTTCTGATGTGCAAGAGCTTTCGGGTGTAAAAAAAGATAAAAACATCTGGCGCATTGGTGCAGGAGTAAAGCTCGAACAGATACGGCTTGCCATAAAGAAGGATATGCCTGAGCTGTACAATATGCTGACCGTTTTCGGGTCGAAACAAATTCGCAATATGGCTACCATGGGCGGCAATGCCGGCTCGGCTTCACCCATTGGCGACACACTCCCCGTACTTTTTGCACATAATGCGGTCATAGAACTGCGCAACAGCACATCAAAAAGAGATATCCCCGTATCAGATTTTATCACCGGCTACAGGCAGACAGCTATAGCTAAAGATGAGATTATTACCGGAATCAGAATACCGGTGCCGGATAAAGAAACTATAATAAAATCATACAAAGTTTCAAAACGCAAAGACCTTGATATCTCAACCGTCAGCGCCTGTTTCAGTTTAAAACTTAAGGCAGGAAAAGTTGAAGAAGTCATACTGGCATACGGTGGCATGGCTGCTTTCACAAAAAGAGCGTTACAAACAGAAAAGTATTTAGAAGGTAAAGCGTGGAACGAAAAAAATATTCAGGCGGCGATGGCTTATATTGAAAAAGATTTTCTACCCATATCGGATGCACGGGCTGGAAAGGAGATGCGAATGATTGCGGCTGAAAACCTGTTGCTAAAGTTCGTTTTTAGCCACCAAGATACGAAGTCACGAAGCGATGCAGTGAGCAAAGCCGAACTGAACCACGAAGAAAAAATGAAATATAATATAAAAACTTAGTGGCAAAAAAAACATAATATGAAAAATAACAATGCCATCCCCCACGAAAGCGCCATCAACCACGTCACCGGGCGCTCTGTTTATATCGACGATATCCACAATGTAGCCAACCTCTTGCATGGCAGTGTAGTGTACAGCCCGCATGCCCATGCACGCATAGTGTCGTACGACATCAGCAAGGCACAAAAACTTAAGGGTGTGAAAGCCGTACTCACTTATAGGGACATCCCCGGGCACAACAACATAGGCCCCGTGGTGCACGATGAGCCCTGCCTCGCTGTGGATAAAGTAGAATTTATCGGACAGGCCGTTTTCCTCATTGCAGCCGAAAATGAGGAAATTGCCCGCGAAGCAGAAAAACGCATCAGCATACAGTACGAACCACTCGAAGCTATTACGGATCTGCCTACAGCAATAAAAAAGAAGAATTTGCTTGCACCACAACGCAAAATCGAAACCGGTGCCGTGGACAAAGTCCTTAAAACAGCAGAACATAAACTGAAAGGTACCCTCCATATAGGCGGTCAGGAGCACTGGTACCTCGAAACACATGCCGCCCTGAGTTTGTGTGATGAAGGCCACGTAAAGGTCTATGCCTCCTCTCAAAACCCCACCGAAACACAAATTCTTGTGGCCGAAGTGCTGGGCTTACAAAGTAATATGGTTGAGGTTGAAGTGAAACGCATGGGCGGCGCCTTCGGTGGCAAAGAAACTCAGGGCAACCACTACGCCTGCTGGAGCGCCCTGCTGAGCTACAAAACCGGACAACCTGTAAAAATAAGTCTCTTCCGCGACGACGACCAAAAAACCACAGGCAAACGCCACCCCTTTAGTATTGATTACCAAGTAGGTTTCGACGACAAAGGTGTTATCCGTGCCGTGGACTTTGTACAAAACGCCAACGCCGGCTATGCCACCGACCTCTCTATGGCTATCCTCGAACGCGCCATGCTCCATGCCGAAAACGCCTACTACATCCCTAACATGCGCATTATAGGTCGCGCCTATAAAACAAATCTGCCCTCGAATACCGCTTACCGTGGCTTTGGCGGCCCGCAAGGCATGGCAGCTATGGAAACCATTATAGACCGTATTGCACGCACCCTCAGAAAAGATGCTGCCGAAATTCGTTACCGCAATTTTTACGGCATAAACGAAAGAAATATAACACCATACGGACAACTCGTGGAGCGTAACCGCCTCTATACAGTGTACGACAAAATTATCCGCAGCAGCGACTACTACAACCGCAGAGAGACCATCAATTGCTTTAATGCCGCAAATAAATACGTTAAACGCGGTTTAGCTCTTACCCCTGTTAAGTTTGGCATTTCATTCACAACATCATTCCTTAATCAGGCGAGCGCCCTGGTGCATATTTACAAGGATGGCTCTGTGATGGTGAACCATGGCGGTACTGAAATGGGGCAAGGGCTGCATACCAAAATCATGCAGATTGCTGCTGCAGAACTGGGTGTGAACATCAGCCGCATCAAAGTGGCACCCACAAACACCTCCAAAGTGCCTAACACCTCCCCCACTGCCGCCTCTTCGGGTACCGACATGAACGGCATGGCCGTGAAAAACGCCATTGAAAAACTCAAAGCCCGCATGGCTGAAGTGGTGGCCGCGCATTTTAACGATGCAGCAGGCAAGACTGTTTCGGTGCCGGAAAACATAGTGTTTGAAAACGATACCGTGTGCGACAGCACAATCAAAAAGCTGTGTCTGCCCTTTGAAAAAGCCGTAGGTATGGCTTACCTGAAACAAACCAGTCTCAGTGCCACAGGTTTTTACAAAACTCCCGATGTAAATTTCAACAGAGAAACAGGCAAGGGCAAGCCCTTTCACTATTTTACCTTTGCCATGGCCGTAGCCGAGGTGGAGGTGGATACCCTTACCGGTGCCCACAAAACCCTGCGCACCGACATCGTGTTCGACCTGGGTGATTCACTCAACAAGCTTATTGACCGCGGGCAGATAGAGGGCGCCTTTATCCAGGGTGTGGGCTGGTGCACCACAGAGGACATGAAGTACGACAAAAACGGCAACCTGCTCAACCACAGTCCCGACACGTACAAGATACCCACCATAGGCGATATTCCCGAAGATTTCCGCGTCACCATCCTCGATGGCATTCCCAACCCCAACACAATCCGCCGCAGCAAAGCCGTGGGCGAACCACCCTTTATGCTCTGTTTTGCGGTATGGCTGGCTATTAAGGATGC